>JBAQYH010000643.1:0-2431 GCA_049299935.1 Methylobacter sp.
GGAACCAGACGTTTGTAGCTGTTGGTTGATGAGTTGGTGAAAGCGTTCAATGCCTTAGCGTGTTTGATTATACCGCCGATGTAGAACAATGCTGTTTCAGACAGGCCGCCGTACAAGTCGCCTGTAAACAGGTTAACGCCGTCTTTAGATAAAGACTGGTGAACGTGCATACCGCTGCCGTTGTCGCCAACCAGTGGTTTAGGCATGAAAGTCGCTGTTTTGCCGTAGGCGTGTGCAATGTTGGCAACAACGTATTTCAGTTCCAGAACTTCGTCGGCTTTTTTAACCAGTGTGTTGAATTTCACGCCGATTTCGCACTGGCCGGCAGTTGCTACTTCGTGGTGATGAACTTCAGTGGTCATGCCCATTTCTTCCAGCGTCAAACACATTGCAGAACGCATGTCTTGGAAAGAATCAACTGGAGGCACTGGGAAATAGCCGCCTTTAACGCCTGGACGGTGACCGGTGTTGCCGTCTGGATAAACTTTTTCTGAGTTCCAGCCCGCTTCTTCTGAATCGACTTTGTAAAATGAGCCGCTCATATCGGTGCCCCAACGGACATCGTCAAAGATAAAGAATTCGTTTTCAGGACCGAAGAATGCAGTGTCTGCAATGCCGGTTGATTTTAAGTAGGCTTCTGCGCGTTTGGCGATAGAGCGTGGGTCGCGTTCGTAACCTTGCATGTTTTTGGGTTCGATGATGTCGCAACGCAAGATCAGTGTGTTGTCATCAAAGAAAGGATCCATAACCGCTGTAGATGGATCGGGCATTAAGATCATGTCCGATTCATTGATGTGCTTCCAGCCTGCAACTGAAGAACCGTCAAACATGTTGCCTTCTTCAAAGGTATCTTCGTCAATGGAATGAGCAGGGAATGTTACATGTTGCTCTTTCCCGCGGGTGTCACAAAAACGAAAATCGACGAATTTTACGTCGTTTTCTTTGATCAATTTAAGTACTTTTGCTGCAGACATTTATTTTGTCTCCTGAGATAGGTTATATGGAATCTGTGTTTTATGCCAAACGCGGTAACGATACCATTTTTTTTGCCGGATTAGCCACTAAAAAAACGAAGCTGAAAAAGCGGTGTATTTGAAATGGAAAATGAGTAAGGTGATTAATGCGCAACTATGGTGCGCTAATGACGCGAATCGCCCAAAAGCTGTGCGAGCTACGTGTGCTTTGTTGGATCAAATCCTCGGCTGCCGGTAGTAAAGAGCAGATGACTTATTGGTTGGTATGGTTTTAACTGATTGAAATTTAATAAAACAAGCTTATTTTATTAAGGGTTTTTCAACTAAGAATCTATGCCGGAATACAGTTGGCACTTTACTTGCTTTTATGTTGTTCAGTGGGCATTTTGCCTAGAGTTCAATCAAGTAAAGGAACAGTAATATGAAAAGCCATCTAAATAATCGATTAATACTAAAGCCCCTGGCTTTGGGCATGGCGTTGGTTTCAGTTTTTGGTGCGGCACAGGCGAAGAGTTTGACCGAGGCCACCACTTTGCTCGAAACGGTAGGCGACCCTAATGAAAGCACGTTCATGAAAAATATTGGCTTGAAAGTCGGCGGCTGGGCTAATGCCGGCGTCACCTACAATGCGGCCAGTCCGACTAACGGATTCAACGGCCCGGTAACCTTCGGCGATCGTTCCGCCGAATTCCAACTGAACCAATTGAATATATTCGCGCAACGCGCCGTGGCTGCTGAAGGCGATGCGTGGGATTTCGGCGGACGCGTCGATGCGATGTTCGGTACCGATTCTATTTTTACCCAGGCATACGGTGTGCCTGCATATGATGTGAATACCGGCCTGCCTTTAAACCGGAGTCATTGGGATCTCGATATGCTCGGCAGCGCCGACAACCGTTTTTACGATATTGCATTGCCTCAAGCTTATGCCGAAATTTATGCGCCTATCGGTAATGGCTTGAATATTAAGGCCGGTCACTTTTATACGCCGATCGGTTATGAGACCGTTCCTGCTCCCGACAACTTTTTCTATACCCATGCCTACACCATGCAATATGGCGAACCGTTCACCCATACCGGCGTGATGGGAAATTATACGGTTGATAAAAACTGGGCGGTCATGGGCGGTGTTACTACCGGCAGCGCGACCGGCGGTTGGGATGGCGGCTGGGATAAACAGTTGGGCAATTGGGGCGGCTTGGCCGGCGCCACCTGGACCAGCGATGACAAGAATACTTCAGCCAATATCAGCGGTACCTATGGCGGAACTTCCGAGCATAGCAGCCAATCCTGGGGGCTATACAGCATCGTGTTGAAGCACAATGTCACTGATAAAACGCATCTGGTTTTGCAGCATGATCATGGTTACGCCAACGGCGTTAATGGCGCTTTAGCGAATGCGGCTTCACCTACAGATACCGAATGGTACGGCATCAACTCTCATTTGACTTATGACG
>JBAQYH010000644.1:0-9267 GCA_049299935.1 Methylobacter sp.
AGAGCCTTTACCGCACCGATTGCAGACAACCCGCTTCCTATCACCGCCACTTCAATAGTCATAACCGGCCGCTAAATTAATTGATTTGTCGCGTTCACAATCCGTTCCAGGTCGGCTTTGCTTAGACCAGGAAAGCACGGAAGAAAGATGCCGTTGTGATAAATTTTCTCAGCCACAGGCGTCACCGTCTTATTGGGATATTTCTCAAGGGCTGAAACCAGTTCCAAACTGGTTGTTGCAGTATCGATCCCATGCCTTGCAAAAACTTCTTGCGCCTTTTTGGGATCTTGTACCATCACCAATTGCCAATAAACATTGGCGGAGCTTTTAGTTGTTTTTGGGAATTTATCTGAGTCGCATCTGGCCTTCAAAAAATTCGCGTTATCAATGCGGATCTGGTCGCTCGCAGAGACTCCATCAATATGCGCAAGGCCAATTTTTGCCTGGAAGGAACTGTAGCTGGAAAACCACACCTTTGGCAGCGTTGGCAGCCGGTCTTTATTGCGGGAACCCGTCTGCTTAAGCGTTGCTTCCGGATTAAACCTTCGCATGATTTGCAGTAACGGAAACACGGCAAGGGAAAAAACCAATCGGGTTGTAGCAACATTTCTAACCAAATTCACCCAGGCTTTTTTGATCAGGAATTTTCGGTCTGCCGGTGAAAGACTCGCCTGTGATTTTTTTAACGCCTCATACATTGCGGTGTCGCTTGTTATCGCAAGGCCTCCGCCCAAGGTATCCAGCGTCTTTATTGAGGAACAACTATAGATCCCGACATCCCCGAATGTACCGACACGTTTGCCGTCAAAACTGCCGTTCAAACACTGGGAAAAGTCCTCAATAATGAATATGCCCTTGTCCCTAAAGAAATCAACCAACACCTTCATATCAGGCACTAAACCAAACAAGGTCGTAATGATCACCGCTTTTGTTTTAGTGCTTGTCTTGCGATGAAGGTCATCCAACTGAAAGTTTAACGTATCAATGTCCCAATCAACATAAACAGGGACAAGGTCTAACGCCAAAATGACATCAACGATCCCTTTTATTGTAACGGGTGGCAAAATAACCTCGCTACCGCTTGGAAGATTGAGATTTTTCAGCGTGAAATAAATTGCAGTTCTTGCAAATGGAAACGCCACACAATATTTACGGTCACAATACTCCGCAAACTTACCCTCAAACTTTTCGATTTCATGATGATCGTCTAACGGCATAAAAAACGAGGCCATAAAATACCCAACACTTTCAATAATCTTGTGGTAAATCGTTCCTCTAGGAATTTTATCCAGCGTAAATTTCATATTATCCAATTTTCCCAACAGCTTAACTCTCTATATGTGGACCAAACACCTTCTCGTCTATCATGGTGTATTCTTTTTTTGTTCGGCAATCGGCAACCGTTTTAAGACCGCAAAGGTAGATATTAAAACCGGATTCTTAACATCATACCCTGCCGCTTCAAGTCGCTTGTTCAAACACAAATTTATCATCAGTTGTTTTTCTGCGCCTCGCGGCGAAATTGCACCACTATAATAGTCGCGCTTTGTGGCAGGATCTTGCATAACCGAAAGAACCGCCACATCTGCAATATCAAGCCCGATTGGGTAATTAAAAACCGTTCTGTCCCGAACCAAAGTCGCAAAATACCCTTCCTCCGTTGTCACTTTTACCCCTTTTGGAACCACAGCATCAAGTTCCCGACGTATCTCAAGCACATAGCGGTAGGGGTCCGTAGTTTGATCTCCAATAACAAATTTGACTGCTTTTACAAAAACATGGTCTTCGATTCTGGACAATGAAAACAACTTTCCGGGCAGACCGTAAAGGTTGAAGCTAAGCAGCAACAGCGTCACCATAACCATGCCGGAGAAAAAGTAACGCAGTTTTTTCTGTGGTAAGCCTGACGACAGAACTCGAGCATAACCCACTGCCGCAGCAAAGATTACGAACGGTACATAAGTAGTATGGTAATGAGTTGTCCAGCCGGAAAGCTCCGCTCCACCAGCGTCAAACACGATATTCGGCATCATTGCACCCAAAGCAATAATCATTAAACGGGGTGCTGAGCGTACGAACAGGAATGCGAAACAAAAATTAACAAAAAGAAATCTAGTTAGACTTGCATGGACTGCTGGTTGCGCAAATCGGTTCGTTATCTTTGTAAGGTCAAACAGTGACAAATAATTGCTCTGATTGTTACTTATAGAAGAATCTGTCGACTCAAAAGTAAACGTTATGCCGACAGCATAGACCGCAAGACATATCCCCATAAAAACCAAAATAAAGAATGCATTACGCGTGAGCCCCTGAGTTCTGAACAGTAAAGAAAACGCTATCAAGAACCCGCCTGCAAATAGCGCACTTCGCTCCTGGATGGATGCGGTCACAATCGCAACCACCACGACAGCCAGCAACCAGCGTGAATCGGGTTGTCTAAGTAAATGGTAGCAAAGAGCACATAGCAAAAACCCTGCAAAGAGAAACAGCCTGTCGAAGTAGTATTGGCCATCCAGTGCCTGTGCCCAATTGGGGTACGCAACTACCAGCAGACAAAACAAAATAGCATGCAGCGGCGCAACACGGATAGATCTTAGAAAGAAAAATACGACCGCAAGCAACCCGAAAAAAGAAAAAGTGTGTGATGCTGGAGCCAGCAGTTCCGCAGGGATAATGCGAGCCAATCCCCCTAGAAAATAAACTATATAATAGGCATGGTTATTTAATATGTTGGTAGCCCAAGGTTCCGTTGGACTCAAATCCATTGCACATACATCTTCCGGAACTGCAAAAAAAGTACGTAAGAAATCCTGGGAACTGTGATTTGCAACTGACAAAGGTTTGCCAATGTTAGCAACATTGTTGATCGCCTCAACATAAAAAGTAGCGTCAACCTGTCTCAGATACATGTAATTCTTTTCGTAAACAAAAAGAATTAGATAAGACCCCAACAAAAAAAGAACAAAAACTGCATCCCACGATAGACATCGCTCCAAATACTGCTTGGAAAATATTTTTTGCATACTACCTTCTACGTTTTTAATATTTCATATCATTGATGTCCCAACCTTAACCGTTGAATCGCGGGGAATCAAAGCTATTTTATAGTTATGTCTTCTGACTCAGTTTTAAATGGCATACCTTGAACATCGCCAATCTTTACGCTGTCGTTGGCAAATAGAGTTATTTTTTAAATGGATAAAACGACATCTGCATATCAAGTCCTTCTTGGATGCTTCGGAAAACACGGCCAAGTCTCAAATCTGAATCGCCGTATTGGTTTATATCCTGTTTGCCATCTTGAAAACGCGGCTGAATCTGCGCGTTGCTATATCAAACCTTGAGCCTCACCATGATCGAAAAAATGGCTATGAATCGGCTTGTTCGCACATACATCAACAGATACAAATTTATCAGGTTCAAGCAACCAAATGTTTCTGCTCAATTAGTGTTGCGGCACTAGGATTTAAAAGATAAAACAAAAACATCCGCTAAAAATAATACATTTTTTTTGCGTTTGATTTCACAGTATCTAAGCAATATCTCCAATTCTTTTTTGGGGCCTATCTTTGTAGCTGAATGAGCATCAGGTCTGCCAAGCAGAAACTTTCCAATGTTGTTTAGTATACTTTGACGACTTATACCTACAACCAATTCAAGCTTGCTATTTTTCTCCTTTAACTCGGCAAGGAGCGCTTCTAATTGATCTTCTTCAAAACTATAAAATACTTCATTAGCAATGAGCACATCAAAATTAACATCCCGCCAATTACCGACATCAGTCAATGCGGGGATGATGTCGTACCCTATAACGTTTGCATTTGGGAGAGTCCGCTTAAGTTGACTGGTTCCACAACCAAAATCTAGGATTGTAATTCCGGGTCTCTCCAAGGCTCCAACTTTGATAAGTTGCTTGAGGAGAAACCTGAAATAAAATTCTGCCAGTCCCGAGTAATCAGTCACGCCTCTTATGTTTTCAATTTCTGACACAATTATGCTCCATAGTTAATTTCTTATAGTTGACAGCTAGCGTTTATTTCCATGGCAACATCCATTTTACGTCACCTTTGGAAGAGGTACTTTCGAAGGGCGCTTAGCTTCTTTTAGCAGCATACCAACAACCCCCATTAGCAAAATCGAAACCGTTAACGCCAAATATCCAACCACAGCCAAAGTAAAGCCGGCTTCACCTGAAGCACCAAGGAGCGTAAAAACGTAAGCATAGGCCCCTTCTCTCAAACCAATTCCTTGCACAGAAATAGGGAGCAGTCTTATCAATTCAGCCAACACCACCACAATACCGAGAGCTGCCGGTGCAATTTTGATCTCCATGGCGATGGCCAAGTACAGCAACGCGACATACCAAATGCCTAAGGCTACCATCGAAAGAAAGAAAAGCTTCACAAATTCCCCTATGGACTTAAATCGGGAAGCTCTCCAACAGGTATCCATAACAGCCTTAATATTGCGCCGCGCCGCAAACCATCGATGACGCCTAATGCGTCCCAATAGAACCGGTAAAACCCATAGCCCTAACTGCACAACAAAAATTGCACCTGCCAGCAGGTCAAGCAACAGAGAGCGCGGACCACCCGCCAGCACATAGCAGAACCAAAAAATTAAATATCCTAACAAGTAGGCATGCAACCCCACCAGCCGCTCGCGGAAAAGCGCCAATAGAACAAAATAGCGCCGGCCATTCCGCTGCAACTTTATGAACCGGTATACGTCTCCACCAATATTTGCCGGTGTAAACGTATTCAAAAAAGTCCCCATGCAAAAGTATTGCAGATGCCACCGGAATAACCCAGGCCGGGCAGACCGCACGATCATAAACCAACGGTATGCCATCGGAAGGTATTGACCGGAAGCAATCAGTACCGCCACGCAAAACGTCACCGGGTTCAAAGCGACAAGTGTGCGGAGCAGCGACTGCCAATCCAAAAGATAAACCGCGATCCCCAGTAAAGCTACTGAAGCTGCAAACCTTAGTACAGTCTTCATTTGTACTTAAAACCTATAGGTAGGTGTTGGATTCGTTTGTCCCGATAACTAAAGGAAAAGGAATCGGAGGTCAGGATATGAAATAGGGGGGCAAAGTTCATATACATATAAGATGAAGCTCTTGTGTTCAATCTTGATGCAATCCAATACGTTTGAAAAGAATTGATAGCTCAGCACCCGAGTTAACTCAAAAAATAATTACGATAACCAACAGTTGAGTATTCAAACATAAAAGAGTTTCCGAATATAATTGAAAGGGTAACAAGGCACAAAAAATTCGTCGATTCTAATACGCCAGAGGACCGAATCAAAATATCACAGAAGTTGCGTGAAACCTTGAGTAAGTCTTCTAGATTGATAAAAATCCCTAATTAAGACGCTAAGCACAAACGTCCTACATGCTGATTCATTAAAATACTGATTTAATAACTTCACGCACAGCAGCAATATCAATTGTTAGAAGCAATCCAACTGAAACAAAGGAAACAGTGAGCCAAATTGAGAATATCCGGTAAGGCAGCATCGCCTTTAAACTGCCATATGATTCGAACGAAACATAATTGAATGTTTTAGTATAAGTTAGCCATATCACCATTCCAAGTGCATGATAAATACCGTAATAAATCCAGTTGAGCGCACTTCCATGCCAAGCCCCCATGACAAAAAACGTCACTGCGATAGCTAATATCTGCGCAATCAGATTCGGTAGCCAGCGAGCACGGAGAGCGAACTGGCGTAGCAAAATAAAGAAAATGTAGTCGCGACAAAATTGTGCAAAGCTAATGTGCCAACGATTCCAGAAATCCTGAAGATTTGCAGAAAGAAAAGGAAATCTGAAATTTTCGGGTAGCCTAATGCCTAAAAACCGCCCCAAAACGATTGCAACATCGCAGTATCCAGAGAAATCCAAATAAATATAAAAAAATGTTGCGTACAAGCTGCCAAGAAGACCGACGACACTCCCATTCGCCATTATTTTCCCGGCTTCACTATAAATCGAGTAATACCGAAAGGCCTGCGCAATGAGAGTGATTTTAATAACACCAATTGCTACTCGCAAAATCGATTCCCGCATCTGCGAGGAATTAATTGATTTTAATTCGCCGCATTGGTCTTCTAAAAAGTTTCCAAAGCGGTTGATTGGCCCGGACAGGAATACTGGAAAGAAAAGAAGGTACGCCAACGCAGAAAAGAAACTAAATGGTTTTGCCCGAGAAGAGCCGGAATAAACTAGAAGGTCGATAGCGCGGAAGGTCAGATAAGAAATGCCAATCCACTGGATACTGGCTAGCGTACTCTGCCAAGCAAAATTTCCGAATAAAATCTGAAAGTAATATTTGTATTTCAACAAGAACAGGGTAAAAATGACCAGCGTGATTACGCCACCGATGGCGTGAACACTTCTCGTAGCATTTCGAGCACGATAACGGTAGAACAATGTAGCGCCCCCGGCCAGGAGAATACAATAGGCAACCGTAAAACCCAGCCAATGCTGACTATCGTGAAGCAAGCTTAAAAAGCCAAGGCTAAGAAAAATAAGCATACAACTGCGGGTAGCTTCGCCAGCATTTTTTACAGTGAAACGAAAAATAATAATTGCGATTACGACCAGCCCGAAGAATCGAACGTCACTGTAAAAATTAATAATATCCACTAAGTACTTGTCCCTAATATTTATGTTTTTCTAAAATCCGATAATGCCCCCCGATCGATCTTGCCATTTTGGTTGTGGGGCAAATTTGCGAGAAAAACAATATCACGTGGCATCATATATTTTGGAATCTTTAGCTCCAACTCAGCACGAATCTCGGACTCTAATGAACCATGTGTCGTGCTATCACAAGCAACGAATGCGCGGATAACAGCTGGGGTACTATGCACAATGACTGCCGCTTCGAGTACGCCACTACATTGACTCAAAGCTACTTCGATTTCACCGAGTTCTATGCGAAAGCCCATCACCTTGACCTGCGAATCACGTCTCCCGACGAATGAGATTTGCCCATCCGGGCTTCGCATAACCAAGTCGCCTGAATCGTACATTCTGGCAGCAATTTCAGCTTTAAAAGGATTTCTAATGAAAGCTTTCGAAGTCAATTCCGGTTGACGCCAATATCCTTCCGCTAATTGCGTGCCAGCGATGAACAATCGGCCAATCTCGTTGTCATTGGACATGAGTTCAGCATCTTCTTTCAGAATCAGCAGCTCACAATTATTATTAGCGCACCCAATCGGAATGACTCCTCCGTCAAAGGGGGAGTCCACGCCGATCTGATGAATGCTACAAACAATGGCAGCTTCAGTCGGCCCATAAAGATTGTAGAGCGGTATCGCAGCCTGATGTTCGCGCCATACGCTCACCCAAGCAGGATTGATGGGTTCCCCTGCGAGCAAAACGGCACGTAGCGTCGGAAATGTGCCACTCGACACTTCACGACTTTGTACCATAAAACCCAGCACACTTGGGACTGAGAACCAAATGGTGATGCTGTGGCGGCGAATAAAGTTACCAGGGAAAGACAGATCGCCTGCTTGAGTTAATGGACAAAGGGTTGCACCCGAACTCAACGCACAAAAAATATCAAAGACGCTGACATCGAAAACCAGACGCGAATGATTTGATAATTTGTCGAATTGATTGATACGAAAATAAGCACAGCCCCAGCGAATAGTGGCTTTTGCTGCCCGATGACTGACCATGACGCCTTTAGGATGCCCGGTCGAGCCCGACGTAAAGAGAATATAGGCTACATCCTCGTCAATCGCAGTAACGGATGGCGGCGGCCCTGCGCACAAAATGTCTGAGCCCCCAAAAACCACTCCGAAAGCATTGCATAAAATCGAGTCTGCCGATAGATTTCCGTCAAGCACAAAGAGCGCGTTTGCGCGAACATTGCCTTCTTCAACGATCTGCTCAAGTAACGCAAGGTTTGCTGCTACAGTGATTATAGCGGTCGGTTCGGCCTGCCGCCATATATCAGCAAGCCTTAAAGGCGGATTGCCGGGAGAGAGCGGAACATAACAGGCATTTGCGCGCATCACACCGAGAATGGCAACACAAGCTTCAATCCCGTTATCAATAAGAATCAAAACCCGGTCTTGACGGACGACGCCACTCGCTGCAAGCGCACCAGCAACACGCGCTACTTGTTGCGCTAGATCGCCGTAGGTAAGTGAACGGTCATCTTCCTCAATAGCGACCTGATCAGGGGTTGTTTCTGCCCAGAGAAAAACTGGCTCCCAAAGCAGATTAGCAGCCCTCAAATTCTGCCAATCCACTTCAGCCATCTGCAAGAATTCCTTCTTCCGAAAAATAAGAAAGGATGCTTTTCACCGAAGTTAAAATGCCAAATTGATCGGCTGGAAACTTAATATTGAATTCGTCTTCCAATTTCAACAGCAAGGAAACTTGCCCCATTGAGTCCCAGTTCCGAGTCCGTTGCATCTCATCATCTTCGGAAATAGAGTCCAATTGCAATTCATGCTGGATACAATTTAGTACGGCTTGTGTCGAGTATTTTTCCATTTTTTTCTCCCATGATATTAAGTGGTCACCCAAGAAATTCGCCATAAGTTTGACGGAATTCCGTATAAATTTTAAATACTGATTCTTTTATCAAAGGAGCATCAAATAGCCGCTTACCAAGATAGAGCAACTCCCATTTTGACCAAAATTCAGCGCCATTTAACATCCCTAGGTCTGTATTTTTGGATAGCATCTCCTGATAATTATCAACAAGGCACTTATAGGCAGCGAAATAAAACATCAGCTTTGGATGTCGAAGACAATCGATGGCTGAAGAGGTTTGCCATAATCGCATGCATTCATCGCGGCGACGGTGCCATACCGTACATGGCGTCTCTCCCTCTCGCCGAAGGAATGTGAGATCAAAAATTGACCCCGGATAAATATCGGTCAATTGCCCGCCGATGCCGAAGATTGGTATAAACGGATAGATGCGACAGTGGAGTGGCTTAGTCATGCATCCGTCGCAAAGACCTTTTAGCTTACAGTCAACAACCACAAGCCTTAGCGACTTCGGACCTCCGAAATCAAAATTAACTTCCCGCGTGTGCATACCTTCTGGCACAAGTCCCTCTTTCTGCATCCAGTCATATTCTTCGCCAAAATAGATAATCGCTGCACCATCAAGCGGCAGCAGTTTGAAGTCGAAGTCTTTATGATGGCTGCCGCAGCAAAATCCACCGCAAGTCGTCCAGCAATTTTCTTCGTATATAAAAGGGGTCGCGTGAATTTCTGCC
>JBAQYH010000645.1:0-2984 GCA_049299935.1 Methylobacter sp.
ATCCTCGACCCCGACGACCTGGAGCAGCCAGGAGGGTCTGGCGAAATTGGCGGAGTCCACGCCCACACGAACGAAGCGGGGATTCGCCCCACCCAGTCCATCTTCGAAGAGGTTTAAGGTACTGGAAAACTCGACGGTCACATTGCCGATCGCGATGTCCTGAAGCTCGGTATTGCCCGCGTCGTTCGCATTCATCGTAAATGCAGTCTGTGCGGCCGTCGTTGCCTTCGCGGTGTCGGTGGTTTCATCCAGCGTTTTGGCGCCGCTGAGGGCGGCGGCGTCCAGCGCATTTTGCAGCCGGGTTTTATTGAGGTAGCCATGGCCCATGTCCAGTGCAAGCCCGGCCATGGCCAGTAATGCCCCCATCCCGAGCGCCACCAGCGGCAGAATGGCGCCCCGTTGACCCGCGGCAACGTGCCGGTAGCCGGTGCGGCGTAAACCGTAGAGAATGAATAACTTGTTTTTCGTTTTCATAATGACTACTCCAATACAGCGGCACTTAACGTGTCGAGCCTCCCGAACCGCCACGGCCGGAAAGTCCCGGAGTGCCAAGCGGGCTGTGGCTAATGTCCGCCGGATTGCCGATGTCCTGGCGATATGCTTTTTCCAGTACGGTATCGGCCTTGTTGCCCTCCATGCCGTTCGGCAATGAGACCGCCGGGTGTTGGGCTTTGCTCTCGTTATAGATCTGCTTAGTGACCATATTGCGTACCGAAGCGCCGTAATCGGCCTGGGTGCGCACCGGGTTGCTGCTCCACTCGGCGCACCCGCCCACGCCGATCAGGCTGATCGTCAATAGTCCCCGTGCCATCATGCCCAATTGATTGTTTATCGTTCCCACGCTCCGGCGTGGGAATGCAGTGTCGGACGCTCCAGCGTCCCGCAACGCCGGAGCGTTGCAGGCTGAATTCCCATGCCGGAGCGTGGGAACTATTGAAGCTTTGCTTGCGCCGGCATGCGTTGCGTTGGTTCCAAGTTGAAATTTGGGAGCTATTGATAAGCCACTAGCATTTTTCCGGGTAATGCTTTTGTCTTCATAATCATCCGCTTGATTGTGCTTTATGTATTTCATGGTTGTTCACTCCTGTTAGGGTTGTTGACCGAAATGGCCGCGCAGGCCGCCGGTGTAAGACTGCCCGGAGTTAACGCGAGCCGGCATCTTGCGAGCTTCTGTCCGCCCCATCAGGTAATACTCCATATCGCTCGGGTCAATGTATTTGTCAGTGGGTAACTGGATACTGTCGGGTGCGATGGGCTTGACCAAGTGCGGCGTGACGAAAATCACCAATTCCGTCTCGTTCTTCAGGTACTTCTGGCTGGTGAAGAGCTGTCCGAGTACGGGTATGTCGCCCAGGCCGGGAAATTTGGAGATGCTTTCGCGCATACTGTCGTTGATCAGGCCTGCGATGCCCAAGGTCTGTCCGTCATCCAGCTCCAGCGAGGAATTGGCGCTACGCTTGGTCAGTGACGGTATCACGAAGGAGCCGTTGCCTGCCGGCAGCACGACGGCATTGTCGGCGGATATTTCGCTCACATCGATATTCAGCTTCATGCTGATCCGCCCCGTATCAAGAACCACCGGGAGAAATTTGAGCATGACGCCGAAGGGCTTGAACTGAATCGTGACGGTACTTGCACCGCCGACGCCCATGTTTTGCGGCACCGGTACGGGGAACTCGCCGCCTGACAGGAAATCTGCATCCTGTCCGGAAATGACGGTGAGATTCGGTTCGGCAAGAATCTTCGCCAAGCCGTTTTCCTTGGCCGCGTTGATGACCGTTTTGACGGCGACATCATGGCCGATGAAACGGAAAAACATGCCGTAGGGGTTGATGGCGGTGGACCCGACCGATACCGCATTCGACAGGGCATCGACCAGCGCATTGCCGCCGAGCACGCCGGAACTGAAGTTGCCGGAGCCTCCGATGGCCGAGAAATCGACTTTGAAATCGCGTGCCAGGCGGCGGTCGATTTCCGCCACGGTCACTCCCAGCATGACCTGTTGCGGGCCGCCTACCTGCATCAGGTTGATGACCTGGGTTCCTTGTCCTTGGGGGGCTGCGGGCGAGGAGCCGGGCTGGCGTCCTGTCGACTGGCTACCGCCGCCTGAACTTAAGTTGACTTGAGTTGAGCCGGCGTTTATTTGCGAAGGCTGCTGCTCGCTTTGTAACAGAAAGGTTTCGGCGACTCTAAAGATGGCGTCCATTTTTTGCAGGCTGGATACTTGGCCGGCCAGCACGATGGAGCCTTGCGATGACAGCACTTTGGGCGATTCTTCCGGAAACAGTTCATGCAGTTTGTCTTTGAGGCCGTCCAGGTCGTGGGTGACTTCCACCTCGATGGTTGGGTTGCGCTCGCAGGGGCCTTTTCCGCACAGACGGATCACATTGGTGCTGCCGAGCTTTTTCCCGAAAATATACAGGTGGGTCGGGTCCAGGATAGTGACATCGGCTATATCCGGATTACCCACCGTCACCCGGTCGGTTGAGGAAGACAGCGGGATGAAACTGGTTTTACCTACCGTAACCTTATAAACGGAATTCCCTGCAAAAAGACTAAAGGGCATCCCTGCTAAAACCAAGGCGGCGAGCAATCCTGCGCAGCGTGGGACGATAAGACCCTTTGAGCTGGTGATGGGTTTAATTAGACTGGTCATGTTAACTCCCTAAAGCGATTTTTATTGTTTAGTGCCGCGCGGTATTTAAGGTTAAATACGCTGTTCCGAGCATACGTTGCCTTTACAGTGGACCTTGCTCTGGTTCATTCCCCGGATGACGGTGAAAGTCTTGCCTCTCGGCGTATCGACTCTCGGCATCGGGGGTAATGCGATGCTGGCTATCGTCTCCGGTTTTTCGACCAGGGCCTTGTCGGTCGGGTTGCGCAAGGCGAGCTGAATCGAACCTTGCTCCTGCCCCTTGAATACGTCTTCCGCCTGTTGCGGCGTCATCTCCAACGTGACGGAGCGGACCACAATGGGTTTGTTC
>JBAQYH010000646.1:0-2526 GCA_049299935.1 Methylobacter sp.
AGTTTTTCAAGCATCGGGAAAGGCGCGCACGGCGCGCCCTACAACGGCTATAACCTTGTTCCGCATTGTTTTTAATGGCAGTGGCGCAGCGCATAGGAATGAGAAACGCGTGTTTTTAAACCGGCCGGACTTTAATGGTTCCGCCCAGCACCTGCGCCTGACAAGCCAAGCGGTTGTGCTTACCGGCCATGTTTTCGCGCAGGATTTTATCTTCAAGCACAGACGGCTCGGTCAGGTTGTTCCAGCCTTCCGTTACCTTGGTAATGCAGGTGCCGCAATCGCCTTCACGGCAGCCGTAAGTAATGCCGGAACCGACTTTTTCCGAAATTTCGATAAGCCGGGTGCCCGCAGGCGCCGAAACAGTGATGTTAATATCTTCAAAGGTAATTGACGCTTTCGCCATTGCTACTCTCCTGATGTGTTAAAAAGATATGGCAACCAACTTAAGCCGGGACAGTCTGAGGTTAAGCCGTTCGTGGTGCCCGGCCGAACCATGAACGGCTTGACCGTCCTCTTCGACAAGGTTCTCCTGAGCAAAGCCGAAGGGCTCCGGGCGAACGGTTAAGCCTGACAACGTGTCCTTCCTTAGTGGGAAACCAAAAAGTACTAAGCAAGATCGGCCATATCAATCACTCTGGGCTGCCTTAAACCCATCAGATCCTGTGCCATGTCATGCCCGAATTCACGACAGATTTGTATTTCTTCTTCCGTCGGAATTAACTTAATGCGTATGCCCGGAATGGGCACACGCAATTTGAGACCGCGCAAGCGGTCCTCAACCATTTTCACGCCTTCGCCGGTCCAGCCGTACGAGCCGAACACGCCGCCCAGCTTCGATTTGAGATTGATCACCGCCAGCGAGGACAATAAATCCCAGACCGGTTTAACCGCGTCGCCGTTGATGGTCGGCGTGCCGAACAGGATGCCGTCCGCGCCTTCTATCAGATCGACGAACGGCGCTATTTCACTGCCTTCGAGGTCGTAGAGCGAAACTCGCACATGCTCCACGGCCATTGCGCCTTCATAAACCGCTTCGGCCATGCGCCGCGTGTTGCCGTAGGAACTGATATAAAAGATCAGCAGGGTTTTTTCGTCGACGCTGATTTCGCTTTGCAAGGCGGGACGCGATAATTCGCGATAGCGCTGCACATACCGTTGCGGTTGGTCGCGCAATAATGGGCCGTGAGCGGGGGCGATGATGCCCAGCGGCAACAAGGGTTCTATTAAATCGAGCGCGCGATTCACATAGTCCTTAAACGGCCGCATGATGTGGGCGTAGTAATATTCGAATGAGAAGCGAAAGTCGCCGGCGACATCGTTAAACAGCCGCGCATCGCAAAAATGGCAGCCGAACACATCGCCGGAGAACAGGATTTTTTCTTCCGCCAAATAAGTGCATTGAGTATCCGGCCAATGCAGATAAGGGGTGTGGAAAAACGTTAAGCTGCGATCGCCCAGCGACACCTTGTCGCCGGTAAAGACCGGCGTAAAATCGAACTCGTCCTGCTTTAACAGGGCTTTGAGCATGGATTGCGCTTTCTGTGAAATATAAAGCTGGGCTTGCGGCGCGCGGCGCATCAGCTCAGGCAGCGCGCCGGTATGATCGGGTTCCAGATGATTCAACACGATGACTTTGATTTCGTCGTAACGCGCCACCGACTCCAAACGGGCGAAAAAATCATCGGCGAAATTTTCTTTGACGGTATCGATAACGGCGACGCCTTCACTGCCCCTGACCACATAGGCGTTGTAACTGGTGCCGTTGGCGGTTTTTAAAATGATGTCAAAGGTGCGTAGCGAGGGATCGAGCGCGCCTATCCAATGGACGCGATCGGACAGCCTGACTGCTTGGGCTATGCCGTCAACCGTTAAGACCGGCGGCTTAGTCATGGCCGCAGCTTGTTTGGCTAAGCGCACGGGGACAGCTTTCCAGGTCCTGAGTTGTCTCGATTTCCGTTAAGCCGATCCAGTTGTCCACCGCCTGTTGATCGAATCCCACCATGACGCTGTCGCCGGCTTGCATTAACGGGCGGCGGATTAAGATCGGGTTTTCCAGCATCAGTGCCAAGGCTTGTTGTTCGGTCAGCTTATCGGGTTCAATCTCGCCATGCTTGATGGCCGGCGCGCTGTAATTGAACCAATCCCGGACCGCCGAGTTGCCGAAAAAAACACGCAAACGGTCTTTTTGCCAGGGTTCGGTCAATAGATTTAAGGCTACGACCTGATGACCGGCAGCGGCTAATAATTTCTTTTGCCGGGTATTGTTAATACAGCCGGGCTTCTCGTAGAAATAGACGGTAGCCATCAGATGCGTCCGATTAGTGCGATTGCAGCTCGGCCATCGCTTCGGCCATTTTTTCCGGCGGAATGCCGGTTAATGAGCCGGGCGGGTTAATCGCCAAGCCCAACGAGTCCAGAATCGCACCTTCAATCGGGCAGATACTGGCGCATTGGAATAACGGGAAGTCGCCTTCGCATTCGGTGCATTTTTTACTGTCGACCAGAAAGTGCGGTTTAGCCTCATAA
>JBAQYH010000647.1:0-6746 GCA_049299935.1 Methylobacter sp.
CTTATAAGCAGTTTATGGCTTTGGCAGGATAATTTTGTCCGAAAATTAATGCGGATTGGTCTTTGTAAATATTTACGACAGAACCCTCGTTCGTCATTTATCAGAATAAAAACTTTCAACAATAATCTCCGTATTAAATTGCATTTTTTCTTCGGTGGTATAAATTCCATGCCCAAAAACTTTTTTTACACAATACAAAGGGTCGCTATTATTTTCAGGTCTTTTGTCACCGTAATCCAATAAACAATTCTCGACAACTTTCATGCCATTTTGAAACTGAGCCTCTTGTCTGTCAATAGGGTATTCTGAGGCACTTTTTGCGGCGTTGGATAAAGCCACAGATAAATCAAATCCTGCATTTTGTAAAATATCAGAAAGATTTTTTTCATTGACATCGATATTAGGAAGATTTGTTCCCTCAGTACCCCACTGCTGAACATAATCTCCGTCTTCAACGTTATAAATCGCTTTTAAATCAAGCCTGGAATTTGATCGATGATTTATTATTGGTAATAAACGGAACTTGCTATATTGTCCCCAACGATAACGGACCGGTGTACCCATAGTAACAAAATCCAAAAAAACGTCTTTAATACTTTCTAAGTTTTTATTAAATTGATCATCCCAGCCTTTTTCATTGATTATTGCCGATAGCTTATCTGCCACATTGCCACCCTGCAGAAAAATAGTTAGTAAAGCGAACAATTGCCCTGCATGACTGTGGCCAATTAATAACATTCTATCGTTAGTAAGAATTTTTTTATTTTTGATGCTTTGGGCTAGCATTTCAGCCAATCTTACCGTCCCCTCTAAACGTGCGCTGTGTGTATTTCCACTACTCCAAACAAATGGCGAATTGCCTTCACAAATTCCATGCCCTATGGCTTCAGCAAATTTTCGAACATATTCTGGAGAGAAGTTTCCCACATCACCCAAAGTGTTATCTATAGCTAATTTTATTATATCCTTGGTTTTATCAATTAAATCGATATGCAAAAAATCAGGTAGATCAAAACCCAATGACATGTCAGAAATAGCTTTAAGTAATTTTGAGCCTTCCTCTGTTAAAGGATTAGAAAAGACTGGCGAATTAAAAATATCAAGGGGATCGTTTCCAACCGCAGTGCCATGAACGAAAATAATTTCACGAACATTATTTTTGTATAAATTTTCACCTAGTTTTATCATGCGGAGACCTATTAATATAGAAAAATCAATATAGATATACTTAATTAAGTATTAGCTCGTAGACTATGTCAAATCGAAACATCTATGTACCTTTATCTCCTAAAGCTCTCAGGGCTTCTTTTGCAAACTCGCTCCATTCGTCTCTTTTCCAGTAACTCAAATACCGTCTGAACTGCCGTTTGGTTGAGAAAAGTGGAAAAGCATTTTCATCCACGAGTTCGCGCATTTCCTTGCAATATCGTTTGATCTCAGCTTTTGCCAATTTCCGCTCGGCATCACTCTGCTCTAGGTATACGGAACTTAACAAAGCAAGTTCTGCGAGGGTCCCCAACGCCCAAACCCTATCGTCACCAGCGGCATTGCGATACTGCCATTGTGCAATCTGATATGCGGCGACCCATGTATTTTTATATTGTTTTCGCAGATCTCCAATATCAACATCAGTATTAGCCTGTTTGAGTACCGCAAGGATGGATAAATACTGTGTAATAGCCCAATGATTGGTGGGGTCCGCTTCTAAAGCGTCTTGATAAAAATCCCTTGAGGCTTCATAAGCTTTTTGGCTTTCAGATTCTTGATTAGCCCAAAAATAAGCGATTCCAATGCGTTTCTCGTTGGCAGCACTGACACCGAAACGCTCAGCTATCTCTTTGGGCGATGAAGACGTATCTAATTCATCTCTCCATTTTTTCAAATCGACACGTATAGAATCACGCAAATTATCAAGCTCAGTTTTTCGACTAATTTCGAGATCCTCAAGAGCCTTAGAGGGTTCACCTTTATTGTTAACGCCCAATAGATCGTCAATTCGAGCAAATTTCACTTCAAGTTTTTTGCGAGTTTGTTTATCTCGGAACGAATAAACCTGTTTTTCGAAATCCCAGGGTACTGTTGAGTAAGCGACAATACTTGCCCAATCATGGGTTCCAGGGGAATCAGTGCGAAGCCTTTGCCTGAGATCATAAAGCACCCAACGAGGGTCTTTTCCACTGAGCAAGCCCTTATACAACACGTCAGCAGCAATGGCTGATGCTCTCATCCATAATGGAAACTGTGACGCAATAACCCAGGGTATGCCAGCCGCATTTAGTTCGTGGGCAATGCTGCCGCCCGGAGTCAGTACCGTCTCGATGTTCCCAGAATCGCATGTCGTTAGTGTGACAATGGTTGGACGAAACCTCGCCATGCCAGACGAGTCATGAGCTGTTAAAGCAATGGCAAGCCGTTCACCGTCAACTATATCTGCCGTTTGATCGTATTCGTTGCATAACGCTACACCATAGTGATCTTCACCGGAGTTCTTGAACGGTGCACCGTGCGCCAGGATGTGAACATGGGTATATTCATTTGCGGCGCATTCTTTGCGTATCTTTTCAAGGCTGGCATCGGGCAAGACCGTAAGTAAATTCTTGATTTCAGGCAATCGATCCGAGTCTTTATCCTTGATTTTTACCCAAGGTTCTATCGCCTCACGAAGTGCTTGCAAGTGCGTTTGAGCGGGTACGTAAAGGCCATCTGGAGCAGCAAAAGCAAATAGAATTTTGGGTGGACGATTCCATTCGACCGGTAAAGGTCTACCGCGCCTGATTTCGCGCGTAATGCTGATTGGCGTTCGCATTTGTAGAAACAGCGGGGAACCTGAGCCGGGAAATCCGTCAGGTGCGATAGCTGCTTCGAAGGGGATCATACCTAATTCAAACCCAGACAGGGCTAAACGAAGGTGGACTAGCTTGCCGCTTTCGACACAGGCGTTGCCTAACTCGGCGAGTAAAGCTGGCACTTGACCAAGCACGCTACCGATGCTTTCACCAATATCTCGCACTTCAGCTTGCCGCTGTTCATCTGTAGCCGGATCAACACCTGCTGGATACCGTAAACGCCGCAATCGCATCAAAAGTTGACGATGTTCAAATGGCATTCGCACGGTCACAGGGCCGTCGGCACCACACAGGGCGATGTAAGGGGTTAACGGTGAGATTAACTGGTTATGAGCGGGGCCTGGTCTTAACAACTCAAGTTTTACATAACCAATCTGAGAGTTACTGGTTTTTTTCATTTCATACCCTCTCAAATGTTTTGATGGATGTTGGCTCACCAGTTCCATCACCTTTAACGTGAGTTAACTGACCGAGAACCTTGCCATTTTGCTTTTTAATCACTACAGCACTGGTTTGATCCAGAACAAACGGCTTCCATATACCGTTTTCGTCAGGAAATTGGGCTTTATCGATTAGCTCCATCCGACCCGATGTATCGGAGAGTAAATCGTAAACGGGTTTAAATGACTGGCTATTTTTCAACATCGCATCTGTAAATTTCAATAGTCGTATCCATGTGCCGCAGTTAAAATAAAATCGGTTACCTCCGATTGAAATCGCCCGCTCCAAGTGAGTATGGCCAGTCACAATGAAATCGACGGATGAACCCACTGCGGCATTAACATCCTTGTAGGTGTCGTCTTTATCTTCATTATCAAAGGTCTTGTCGCCTTTTAACCAATCTAGCAAGGCTCGTCGCAGTGCCTCATCCTTATCGATACCCCTTATCCAGCCTGTGAGACGGTCCCAGACCAATTCACCTGTGCCTAGAGCGTCTTCTTGAGTTGCAACCAATGCCGAAGGTTGGCCAAGATTTTTCTCGGCTACCAATAGCATGTCATCAACATTCCCCGAGGGTTTGGCTTGTTGGGCTTTAATTCCCGCTGTAAGGTTGGGGCCCAACAACTGATCGATCCGAATAGGTGAAGAATCGACATCCTCTCGCGGTTTAAAACCCTCTGCTGAAAGACGTTGATCAACCTGTTTACTACCTTGTATTTTTTCACCAACGATAGATAACAATTTAGTGATTTTGGCAGCTTGAGCAGGATCGAGCACCACTAGCGTTCCCACTGCGGCGTTGGTTTCGGGTTTAAGCAGATCAATCCATTTATAGGTTTTTTTTACTTCGTTCATCACCTCTTTGACCATACGAGTACCGGCGTTGGGGCACCATTCCTTGGGATCAAGCGGACGATCCGCATTTAACCGACGCGATACTTTTGCCAGATCCTCATAACGGTTGTAATTCCAGGCATCCACTTCGTTACCATGGGTGCAATAGACCTTGGCATCGCCGATCATGCAGGTATAACCGGCACCAGTCGTCGAAAAAACAATACGAGCCCGCGTCAACAACTCAGCACCGGCAAGCCGCCACAGAATCAGGCTTTGTACAGTCGGAAACGCCATTTCAATGTCGTGATTACCAATCACAAACACCAAAGTTCGATCATCCTTTTCCACAAAACTCGCCAAAGCATCCCACACCACTTCAAATGACGGATCTTTCATGATCGTTTCAACTACCGTAACCGCATCTTCCATGGCTACGTAACCTTTAATATCTTCTGCTAGCGTGTCAAACACATCGCCATTCAATACCAAGGCAACCTTTCCGGTCGGTGCTTGTGCAGCGACCCAGCCGATGTACCCAGCCAACCGTTTCGTCTCACGAAGAATTTGAAAGCCGGGCTTGCCGCCCATGTGAATATCGGAAATGACATGTACTTCGTCATATTCTGGAAATGGTTTGAAATCAGTCATATTTTTCCTCAATGTGTTGTTGTGCTTGCGGTTTTTTTGTCTGGTTCATTGGGCGAAATTGGAAGTCGTGGACATTATTCGATATCCGCCGATATCCAACGCGCCACTCCTTGTAGCTCATGTTACAGGTATCCTATCCACCAACCAATGTTTTAAGGCAACAACTGGAGTTTCATCAAACCTAAAGTGGCTAAGAAATATTCGGAGCATATTTCACCATAGCTGTTTAGTATTCAGCCAAATGACTTGTCCATTCTGTTTTTCAACTTCACGAACCATATGCGCCGTGCCTCCTGGCTCGTCAACATCATTGCCATCCCATAGACAAATGAAAATCAGTTTTTCTGAACCATAAGCAAGAGCACTGGCTAATAGCCACAGGTTGCAACGTTCATAGGCATTCATAGTACTGGGTAGAACACCAAGTGCCTGAGGTGCGGCTGAAGGAGGGATTTCTAACTTGTTTGTGATACGTTGGTACCGCTGTAACCAGTTTGCGTCAACTGGGATCACTGATTCCTTGATAAAGGTTGCTTCATCAAACGGTTGCAGCAGTTGCAGTTTGACGCCGCGTTGTAAGCAAGCCTCGGAAAATAAAAGATCGCCTCCGCAAGCGCCTTGAGTCATTCCTAAGTCAAGGAAACCTGCGCTTATTTGTTCAAGAGTAGCAGTAATCTTTTGGGCTGCGATGGGTTCATATTCAGCGGGAAAGCGTGGTTTGATGCGACTCGGAGCATCAATCATATGACCACTAAACAGCAAAACGTGTCGTGGTTTCCAAATGTCGTTTCCGACTCCGGACCGATAAAAAACAGGTTTAATGGCCACCCGTAACCAGCATTAGTCTTGAAAGTATGGAATTGTCAATGTATATCACCGCCGAGTCCCTCTTGATTATTGTTATTGGGTCGTGAAGTACCTGTATTTTTTAATACCCATTTATCATTTTTGATTTCAGCTAACTTTGGAACAGAGTCAACTATATACTTCAATTCGCAGTTTGTTTTCCATCAGGATAGTGGAGTTTCAGGTAATGATGCTGCTTGATTTGCTGACCATCCTTCAGCTTCAATCGCGCAACAATTGGGAATACCCCCCAACCAGCAGTGTCAAGGCGAAACTTGTTTGTCCTGTTGCTGATCTTTCGGATCGGATTAGGAAAGGTTGGATGTAAAGCCCATTCGACAAATTCAATTCGATCTAAAGCCTCATCACTTCCATCTATCCAGACAGCCCATTTCCACCAGTCATTACCTTCGTACTTTTCCCACTGATGTATAGTGAATTCCTCCTGCATGGCAATACTCCTCTCAAGATATATTAACCTGAACCGCATCGGCTGAAACCCAGCCAGAACTGAACTGAATTAAACCATTCATTACCCCTTCCACCTCAACATAAGCCCTTCTTGGCACATCAGATACATTCAAATAGAAGCCTTGGTCTACCATTTCCATACGCCCTTGCTGGAATGGTGATTCAGTTCCTTCTGCATCTTGAGTTCGATATTGGATAATGAAGTCATTGGATTTACGCCACCCTTTGAGATACCTTCTTAATTGATCAGTTTCTGGATCGAGTTTTAAACGCCGAATGTTGCGTTGACCAAGTGCAATTACTAATTCCACCACACAAGCAAGCCGGTTGTTTTGACAAAGAGATATGTATTGACGGTTGCCGATAAGACCCTCTGGGATATTAGCGCCCTGTTCTTTGATAGGAAAAATTGGCTTTCCCTTGGCAATGGCATAAACCACCTCGTCCCTGACCCATGAGTGAGAGTTGAATTCAGCATCGCCTTGGCCGTCGCGGATGGTGAAAAAACCAATGACTGCGTCCGACTGATCGAGTCGAGATTGGACCCCTGACTGTAAAACTTGACCGTGCATATCTTTCCCATCAACCACAGTAAAACCCATCGCTCTTAGGATAGGGAAAACCTGTTCCTCGATCCAACTATCTCTATCGTTATAA
>JBAQYH010000648.1:0-1824 GCA_049299935.1 Methylobacter sp.
AGTGATGCCCAGCGCTTTAGGCTGTAATCTAAGGCTTTAGCCGAACCGCCACCGTTGGCAGTCTGGATACGGGTAGCGAGTAACCAGGCATGCAGCGCCGCTAGTTCCGGCAGACTTTTTTCCGCCCGCAAGCATTTACGTTCTTCAATACTAAGCGCTTTGCCTTCCGTTTCGATGGCATACAGTACGGCAATACGGTTTAATGCTCCTAACGCCATCGGGCTTTGATTGGCTTTGTGAAGATCAAAGAATTTACGCCGCGCATGGGCAAGACAGCCGAGTTCAACACAGGCATCGGTAGTGCCATCCGGGGTGAATAGTGCTTTATAACCGCTGTAGTCATCAACCATCAAATGACCACGCCAATCACCCAAAAAACCACGGGCATGGGCGCCGCTACGACCCTGTTGGTAGTCAAAGACGATAATGCGCGGCCCTGCTTGCAGATCGTTGCTGCGATATGCCCAGAGATAGGCTTTGCGGGTTTTACCACTGCCGGGCTCCAGTTGTGACACCGGCGTCTCATCGGCATGCAAGGTATTGCCTTGTAATAAATGCCAAATCAGTCGGTCCACCAAGGGCTGAAGTGCCACACCGACCCGACCGACCCATTCGGCCAGCGTCGAACGTGCCAAGGCTACTTGGTCGCGGGCAGCAATTTGTTCCAACCGATACAGCGGCAGATGATCAACAAATTTGCTGATCATGATCCAGGTCAGCAGACCTACAGCGGCCATGCCGCCGTCAATCACCGCGGGTGGAATTGAAGCGGCGGTCATGGTTTCACAGCGACGGCAGGCATATTGCGGACGGATGTGGCGATGGACAAAGAACTTGGCCGGTTCCACATCCAGTTGTTCGGTGATGTCTTCGCCGATTTTGATTAGGTCGTTACCACACTGGCCGCAGGAGCAGGACTCTGGCTCATGGCGGTGCTCAATGCGTGGCAGATGGCTCCGGTAACGGTTGACGACCGGCACGAGGGCGTTTGGGTTTAGCGACAGTGGCACAAGGCTCGACATCGGCCAGTTGTTCAAGCTCGACTTCGATGGCAGCAATATCGGCTGCTATCGTTTCTGCAAAAATATCACGTTGTAGCAGCGACAGGGTTTCGTTTTTTGCACCGAACTGAATTCGCCGCAGCCGGGATAATTCGAACGTGAGCGCCTCGATTTTAAAGTCTTTGCGTTTAATCTCGGCGGCGTTGGCTTGCAACTGTGCAGTCGTTTCGGTGGCTTGGATAACCAGTGCCTGAACCCAGGCTAGCAGCTGCGATTTGTCGGCAGCATCAAGGGTCAATTGATCAAGTTCGAGAAGCGGATTCATGGCGCATATTATACCCAAAAAACCGCTGTAAGCCTTATTAATGCTGGATTTTCTCGGTATTTAAGGTGTGACTGGAAAACAGCGTCTAAATTTTGCCAATTTTACAACGAAAGAGCGTTTAAACTTTCCAGTAACCAGCTACTACCTTGTTGATATTATTAGCAATGCATTTTTTTGACTGGAAAATTCAACGCTGATGAGTGGAAAATGTTGGACGCTGCTTTCCAGTCGTACTTCATCGAGCCGAATCCAGGACGTCGTGGCTATAGACAGCGTTTCAGCTATCAATCACACGGACTGCGGTTCGAGGTTATTAGGCCTGGACAATCGTTGGAGAACTTTCGCGCTTTCATCAACAAATTGGCAGATACAGAGGAGTATGACGGCCCTGAGGGCGATCCTGATGGCTGGCACTTGGGACCGCAAATACGTACACGCGGGTCTTTGCATGCCGACGTTTGGACAGGTTCGGCAGCGGCCCTTGCCGACATGCATACC
>JBAQYH010000649.1:0-4469 GCA_049299935.1 Methylobacter sp.
CGGCTACGTAGGCCGGAATAAGCCGGTTCAAGCGATAGCGAGAACCGGCGTTGCCTACATGGATGTAGGTAAGGGGCGTGAGCAGGAGCGGAAGCTTTTCCGGCACTCCGATTATGCCGGAAACGCCCACCCTGGCTGACGCCGGGCTGGCTTATTCCGGCCTACATCCGAGTCATTCAGCCATTTATCCCAAATGGCGTTGTTGTATAACGTGAGCGCCAGAGCCTCGGAACGATGTGCTTTAACTATTTTCGTGCTTTTCGTGTTTTTCGTGGATGAAATGATTTTTCCACGTTAAATCACTCCCAGTTGTCTTTTTCCAACCGTTTTTGTTGGCTCATCATCGTACGCAGCCGCTGCCATAGTGTTGTGCAGGCTTTCATGACAGGCGGCGCATAATATTTGGCCTTTTGCAGCAACAAAACGGCCAGCCGGAACAACATTAAACCTACGCGATAAACCGTTTCCTGCGCCCGATCACGTAACGGTTTTAACGCCGCAAAATTGACGTCCCGATCCTCGATCTTGCCGCACCGGTGCAGCCAGCGCAGCAGGCCGCTGACATAGAGAACGAACAAGCCCATACCGGACAGAAACCAGAGAAACCGGCCTGTCGCGCCAAACGCCTCGCCGGTATGCATCGGCCATATCCAGGTCGTAAAAATTTCACCCGAACTGAATCCGGACGGATCGCGGACTTCTTTGACCTGGCCGCTCCAGCGATCCACCCAGACCGTGGTGTAAGGATGCCGCTGGTTGATTTCGCTGCCTTGGCGTAAATTGATCCGATAAATGCCGCTGTCGCCGGTGGGCGTGGTAACCCGCCTGAGCTCGGCGCGGGGGAACGGGGCGCGCGCGACGAATTCCGCCGACTCCAGGCCGACCGGGTGATTGTTCGGAATCGCCGTGCTGATGATAGTGCGCCCCGTTTCGCCGTGTTCCATGCCGGATGAGCCGGTCAGCGTTTCCAGTATCGACGGATAACTCAGCTGAAAGCCGGTGAACGCCAGCAACAATAACACCGATGCGCTAAGCAATCCAATCAGGCGGTGCAGGTCGAACGCAAACCGTATCATGCCGTCATTATGACGAATCCTTAACGCAGCCCAGATTCCCCTCGGCAACTGCTCCCTGCGTTGCCCTACCTCCTGCATCCGTGCAGTCGTCACCCAACCCTCTCCCTCTGGAGAGGGCTTTACGCTACTTGCATCAACAGCATTACCTCGCCAACCCGGCCACCACAAATAAACGCCGGTGCCGACAGAAATAATCAGCAACAAGCCCAAAATGCCCACCGCATTCCAGCCGAAACGCCCAAAGTTAAGCTGGGTATGCAGGTCAAGCAGCCAGGTGGCCGCTGTTTGCCCCCAGAACCGGCTGGCAACGACTTCCGCGGTATAGGGGTTGACAGACACCATCAGCGGCGCGTACAGCTCGAAAAAAGTTTCCCTGGGCTTGTCGTACCAGACGGTAATCATGCTATGCGGCGTTCTGGGCATTTCCAACGTCCAGGAACCGTAGCGGTTGGGATGCGCCGTTTGCACCGCCGCCATAATCTTATCCAGGGACTGGCGCTTGCCCGACGGCTGCTCGATGACCAGCTTCGGATTGAACAGCTCGTCCAGTTCTTCGCGGTAAACGCTGACGCTGCCGGTTAGCCCCATCAGCGCAAAAAAGAATCCGGCGATTAATGCCAGATAAAGATGAATCTTAATCCAGATTGCCCGGTTCAGCAGGCGTTGAATGGGAAATTGCATGGCGTTATTGTGCGCTGAAAAACGGCCATTATCCCATACGGGATCAGGCGGCGTTTATTTTTGTCCGGCCCGCCGGACAGTTACAAATCAGCCATGTAGAGGCATATCGCATACCATTTTCCTAGCTCTCCCCTGCCGTGCTTTGTTGGCCTGTAACCTTAAATGAGGACTTTTTATTCAAACTTGAGAAAATTAATAGTATTTATCTTTGTGAAAGATTAAATTGTATTTTTTCACTTATCGCCTCGTAATTGAAAATACACTATGCCGATGATTCGATTCCATCACAGATCGCCTGCAAACCCCAAGACCCGCATCACGGCCTTTATTGCCGCCGCTCATCCGGCATATCCGCCAACAAAAAGCCCCCGGATCGGACAACTCAAGTATCTGCCTCCTCCCTCACTCGCCTTGCGATGTATTTCCACAGGCTTTCAATATTCCAGCAATCATCACAGCCTTCACAGCATCGGACTCTAACGGAGAATAGGCATGAACTTTTGGAATCCCGCGGCTATGGGACTGATCTACTTGGTCTACGGCTTGGCTTTTTTCGTGCTGGGTGTGGTTGCCTCGATGCTGCCAAAACAAAATACGACCTGCTGCTTCGCCCCGCACCTGCCGCTGCTGGCGGCATTCGGCATTCTGCACGGCATAACGGAGTTTATTGAAATACAGCGGCTCAACAACCCTGCCGAGTGGTTGGCCTGGCTGGGCCGCCTGACAGCGCTAGCCTCCTATCTGCCGCTGCTGGAGTTCGGCCGCCGCATCTGGATCGATATTTCGGATTCGATGCGGTTGCCCGCGCCTTGGCTGTATGGCGCAGTGGTTCTCGGGGTCGCGATGCCGGCGCTGTGGACGGCCGAACCGCTTACCGGGCTGACAATGGGCGCGCGTTGGTTTGTCGGCGCCCCGGCTGCACTGCTAACCGGTCTTGCACTGTTAGCCGCCCAGCGCTCACCGTATCAAGCCGATGCAACCCGCAGCAACACGGTCTGGCTGCGCATCGTGGCGCTGGCATTCATCTGCTACAGCGTGTTGACCCTCGTCCTGTTCCAGAGCGACCCGCATCTGCCGACATGGTTGCCAACCCAGGCGGATTTCCTCGTCTCGTTTGGCTTTCCGGTCCAGCTGTTGCATGCGTTATGCGCAGTGGTAGCGACCATGGGCTTCGTCTCGCTGGTGCGTCAGGTCGGCGAGAACAGCCAAGTGGACGCTACCGCCTTCGATTCGCATGAAGCGATCGTCATCACTGATGTCAACGCCGTTATTTTGCGGATCAACAAAGCCTTTACCAAATCCACCGGATACACGACCGGGGAGGCGGTGGGCCGTAAAATAAGCCTACTTAAGTCAGGGCGTCATGACGAAGCCTTTTATGCCGCGATGTGGAAAAGCATTATTCAAAACGGAACCTGGCAGGGGGAAATCTGGGATCGGCGCAAAAACGGCGACATCTATCCGAAGTGGTTAACCATCACGGCGGTGAAAGACGACGCCGGCCTGGTCATGTATTACGTTGGTACGCATATCGACATCACCGAACAGAAACAGGCGCAGCAAAAATTACAGGACAAAGAACAAATGCTGTCCGAATCGCAGCGCATCGCCCATATCGGCAGCTGGGCTATGGACCTGGGCGTCGACTACATTAACTGGTCAGACGAAATGTATCGAATTTTCGATGTGCCGCAGGAGACATTCGAGCACTCTACGGCTGCGTTTCTTGACCTGATCCATCCCGATGACCGTGACGTAATGAGCACGTGGCTCACCGATTGTCAGGCAGGGAAAGGGCCGAAGGAACTGGATTTCCGCATTATGTTACCGAACGGCATCGTTCGTAATATCCGCGGCAGCGGCGGATTGCAATACGATGAATTAAAAAGACCGTTGCGCATGGTAGGCAGTGCGCAGGACATCACCGAGCGCAAGCAGGCTGAGCGGGTATTAAATCAACTCAAAGCAATGATTGATATATCCGTGGACGGATTCTGGATCGTTGACCTGCAAGGTAATGTGCTTGAAGTGAATGAAGGTTACGCAAAAATGAGCGGCTATTCGATTGATGAATTGAAGGGCATGCACAGCAGTCAATTGGAAGCCGTAGAAGGGGTGGAGCAAATAAAAGCACACATGGCAAAAGTTGTTGTGATGGGGTATGACCGCTTCGAAACCCGCCACCGCCATAAAGATGGACATACCATTGTTATAGAAGTATCTGCCACATTCCTGCCTGAATTCCAGCAGTTTTGTGTGTTTTGCCGCGACATCACCGAGCGCAAGCTAATGGAAGACGAGCTAAAAACCAATGAGGCGAAATTCCGCTCGATTATTGAGGCTTGCCCCGTGCCAATGGTGTTGAATGATGCCCAGTCGAACATTACCTTTTTGAATCAGGCGTTTGTGCAAACCTTTGGTTACAGCATCGACGATATTCACACGCTGGCAGATTGGCGGGCGAAAGCCTACCCTGATTCGGACTACCGGCAATGGGTCAATACGACTTGGCAAACGGCACGGGAAAAAGCCGACTGTCCGCCTATGGAAGTGAGCATCCGCTGCAAGAATAACAGCATTAAAACCGTGTTGGTGACTGCCGCTACGATTCATCACGACTTTGCGGACCTGCGTTTGGTGGTACTGTACGACATTACCCAACGTAAGCAGATTGAAGCCAAACTCAACGCTATTTTTAATGCGGCCGTGGAA
>JBAQYH010000650.1:0-1653 GCA_049299935.1 Methylobacter sp.
GTGTTGGAAGGGCAAGGACAATTCCCTGGCCAGTCCTTTTTGCTCCAGCACAAAGGTTTCGCCCGGTAAGCTGACTGCCTCGGTTATGCCGTTTTCAGACAAGTATTTGTTCAGAAAATCCTGAATGCGTTGATCGGCCGGACAGCGGTATTGGGTCAGCGCCAGCAGGCGGCGTTGCTGGGAATAGTTTTTTAACAAGCCGCCGGCAATCTTGAGGTATTGCGGGTCGTTTTCCACTTCGCAGGTTGGCTGGCCCAGTGCTGCAAGTTGCAGATTGATGTGTTGTAATTGTTCCAGTCGATTGGAAGTGGATTGATTTGTCTGTGAGTTCATGCGTGTTGGTTCCGGCGGTCTTGGTTGGCGGTTTGTTAAAATTATTATTAAGTCACTGAAAAATAGAACGCAGATGACACGGATGGCTGGTAAGCACTGATGTTAAAGAGTAAACCTGCGCCCGGATAAAGCAACATGCCCATCAGGCCGTCAAATCCGTTTCATCCGTGTTCCATTACTAAAGCCAGCAACTGCTGTGCCTATAGCTGAATTTAAAATGTAAGCTATTCACTCGCATTGTACCAGCTACTCACGAATAAAAAGCCTCAAACTTTTCAATGAAATTATTCAGCTTGTCGCCGGGCAAATGATTGATGCCCGCCGCGGCTTTGCGTCCGCCGCCGGTCGGGAAGGCGGAGCATAGTTCGTCGGCGCCGGTTTTATGGGTTAGCGGAGCCCTGACGCCGACCTGGAAATCGTGGTCCTTGTTATGGGTGATGACCGCATGGGCTCTGGCCGGGTGAAGGTTGGCCAGGAAATTTCCGAAGACGCCGTTGACGCGTCTGGCCCAGACGGTGTCGGGCAGGATGAATACGGCGACTGCATCGCTTTGGTATTCGGGGGTAATGCGCTGGGCATTCGCCATGTCTTCCTGGTAGCCCTGTTGCAGTCGCGTAAAGATGTCAGGGTTGTCGCTGATAAAGTCGAAAGGGGACTGGAATCCCGCCATCTCCCGGTACAGTTTGTCCGGGGCGAAATGCAGGTCGTCAATGCAGCTGCCGTAACCGTTGTAGTTGATGTAGATGCCCAGGTTTTTCAGGGTTTCGAGTTCTGCCTGGCTTAGGCTCAGGGACGCGGCCAGCTGTTCGGCGCTGTGGTTTAAATTGTCGCCAAAGGCTGCGGTTACCGCCCATAACGGGTATTTGCCGTTCAGGTACTGGTTGACCAGCAGGCTGGTGCAGACCGCGCTGTCGGTATTGATCAGCGTTTTTAGGTGGGGATGTTTGGGGATGTCGCCGGGCTGGTGATGATCGACATAAAAGATATGCGCGCCCTGGCTTAAAAACTCATTAACCCGCGCGCAGTTTGTTTGCAGGGAAATATCCAGCACCGTGATTTGGTCGCCTGCGCTCACGGTGAATTTATCCAGTAACTGTATGTCGCGTTTTATGCCGGTAATGAGCTTCGCTGTCAGCGGTCGATCGAGGCGCAGCTGGATCAGTGCGCAAATGCCGTCGGCATCGCCATTGAAGACATCGAAATTCATGTTTTATTCCCGTTGTAATTATGCAGTAGATAAAAATAGAACACGGATGACACGGATTAAACGGATAAACACTGATTTAAAAACGCAAACAAACTGGGTTCGGACTAAAAATC
>JBAQYH010000651.1:0-2287 GCA_049299935.1 Methylobacter sp.
AGCCGGCAGCGCTTGGGTCCTGGTATTTGGCGCCACATTAATGGCGGCTGGAATAGGTTTGCAATTCAACGGCATTCAGGCATTCAAGAAAGGCCGCTGCAATGGGTACATTCCGTGGCTACTGGCCGGACTGGTGTTTATCCAGAACCTTTGGTTCGATGTTCTCCATCCTGATGTGCATGCCCGCGTCGTCGCCAATTCGTTAGTATTCGCCTTGGCTAACGCTGCCTGCGCCCGAGCCCTGCTGATCCGTATAGAACAACCGCTACGCACTGCGTATTGGTTTACCGGCGGGTCATTCGCGGTTGTTGCAACGATGTTTTTGGCCCGGGCGGTAATGGTTTTTCTCGCTCCGCCCAATACTTATAGCCTTTATTCGCAAACCCCCATCAATCCTGCAACGTTTTTTGTCGGCAGCATGGCGCAAATGTGCCTGGCCTTCGGACTCGTGCTGATGCTGAATTACCGGCTTGCCACGGACTTGCAAAAACTGGCATCGAGCGATTCGCTGACCGGGGCGCTGAACCGGCGCAGCCTGGAACAGGAAGCCGCCCGCCTGTCGGCACGCTGCACCCGCACCGGAGATACGCTGGCGGTCATGATGATCGATGTCGATCATTTCAAGTCTATCAACGACTGCTACGGTCATCCGGCGGGAGACGAAGTATTAAAGAGCCTGACTGAGTTGGCGCATAAGAGCATTCGTAGCGACGACTACTTCGCCCGTTACGGGGGGGAGGAATTCTGCATTCTGCTGCCATCCACCCTTGAGAAAGATGCCTGGATACTGGCTGACCGCCTGCGTCAATCCTATGCCGCAATGGCGATAGATCTCGGCGGCGAAGTCTTGCACAGTACCATCAGCATTGGCGTTTCCGATTCAATACATGCAGGACTTGAATTCACCTCGCTGATAGCCGCCGCCGATCAGGCAATGTATCGCGCCAAGCAGGAAGGCCGCAATCGGGTGGTGATGCATTCAATCAGCCTGTTGGCTACCGGTTAAAACCGTCACAATTGATTATACCGTTTGCACTTCAAAATTCGGTTTTTTGAATCTCCTCACCCCAACCCTCTCCAGCAGGAGAGGGAGCAAAGGTGCCGAATTTTGATCTGTGATGAGTACACTTTCCTATGATGCCCGCGGTTTAAGCGCCGGCCGGATTCATTTTGCATTGGAGAGGGCTTGGTTGCATTTTGGTTAGGATATGTTAAATTCTGACGCTGAGTCGAATTAACGCCCATTCTAGGCGAACAGTAATACAGTGTTTTTTCGCCTTAAACCGGCTTATATCTTAAGCGCTTAATTTTATTAAAAATTCACGCTATTCTGCATCATAAATAATATCTGAGGTTCTCCGTGGTCAACAAAAATAATAATCCATACGCCAGTCTTGATTTACGCAAACAAATTTATATGGAATGCAAGTCGATGGCTGGGTACGCCCTGAAAAAGGGTAAACCGGTTCCTGTCAGTGCTATTAAAAATATCGAAGCATTTGAAGACCGCGGTAATGGAGAAAACGATACGCTGCAAATACGAAAAGAAATTGATATTACGGCTTTGGTCGATGCTCATGAATTGTTAGCCCGCCTGATTGAGCCTGCAACACCGCAAACTATATTATTGCTCGATAGGGAACAAGAATCCGGAACAAGGCTTAAATTCTTAGGGCCGGTTCCATTAGTCCGCCAACTCATGCTGGCTGCCGTCGCCTCCCTGTTTATCTTTATAACGCTAATGGCCAGCCCTTTTATAGATAGCGCTAAATTAACGGAAGACGTTCTATCCGCTCAAGGCATAGAACAGCTGGGCCGCTTGATTTTTTATATTGGCGCTGCCGGCCTGGGCGCATCATTTTCAGCGCTATATACAGCCAACAACTATATTTCCAAAGGCACTTTTGATCCCAGTCACCATTCGTCGTATTGGATCCGTTTTTCGTTGGGCATCATTGCAGGACTGTTGCTCGCGATACTGATCTCGGAAAAGTCCATCCAAGGTGACGGATTAATATCCAATGGTGTCATTCGCCCCTTGTTAGCCATCTTAGGCGGTTTTTCTGCCGATTTGCTTCATACCTTTCTGGACCGGATGGTGGGAACTTTTAAATCCTTGTTTGAAGGCAGTGCACAAAGCATGCTTGATGCCAGAACTCAAGAGGCTAAAGTTAAACTCGCCGGTTTGGAAATTGATGGGCGAATGAAATTGGCGCAAAATTTAATGCAGATGCAACAACAAATCGGCAGCGACTCCGATCCCGAACAAGTAAAACAACAGATTAAT
>JBAQYH010000652.1:0-6020 GCA_049299935.1 Methylobacter sp.
GCTGGCTAACCGCGTTCCTGCCGGTGTTGACGAGGCGGCTTACGTTAAGGCGGGATTTTTGGCTGCTGTCGCCAAAGGCGAAGTCGGCTCGCCGATCCTGGATGCGGAGCGCGCCACCGAACTGCTGGGCACGATGCTGGGCGGTTATAACATCGCGCCGTTAATCGATTTGCTGGATAACGAAGCGATGGCTCCGATTGCCGCCAAAGCGCTGTCCCATACGCTGCTGATCTTCGACGCTTTCCACGATGTGCAGGAAAAAGCCGATGCCGGAAACTCATTTGCCAAACAAGTGCTTAATTCCTGGGCTGAAGCGGAATGGTTCACCAGCAAACCGAAAATGCCGGAAAAACTGACCGTCACCGTGTTCAAGGTAACCGGCGAAACCAATACCGACGATCTGTCACCCGCGCCCGACGCTTGGTCGCGCCCCGACATTCCGTTACATGCAAAAGCCATGCTGAAAATGCCGCGCGAAGGCATTACCAACGCCGAGCAGCAAATCGCCGAACTGAACAAAAAAGGCTTTCCGGTCGCTTATGTCGGCGACGTGGTCGGCACCGGCTCGTCGCGTAAATCGGCGACCAATTCGGTGTTATGGTTCATGGGCAATGACATTCCGTACATTCCGAACAAGCGCGAAGGCGGGGTTTGCATCGGCGGCAAAATCGCGCCGATTTTCTTCAACACGATGGAAGATTCAGGCGCCCTGCCCTTCGAATGCGATGTGACCCAGATGGCGATGGGCGATGTGATCGATATTTACCCGTATGCAGGCGAAGTTAAAAAACACGATAACGGCGAGCTGATCTGCAAGTTCGAGCTGAAAACCGATGTGATCCTGGACGAAGTGCGCGCAGGCGGACGTATTCCGTTGATTATCGGCCGTGGTTTGACGGATCGCGCTCGTAAGGTGCTGGGACTTCCTGCATCCACGGTTTTTTGCCGTCCTGTTGCAGCTAAAGACAGCGGCAAGGGCTATACGCTGGCGCAAAAAATGGTCGGCCAAGCCTGCGGCGTTGCAGGCGTTCGTCCGAATACCTATTGCGAACCGCGCATGACGACTGTGGGCTCCCAGGACACCACCGGACCGATGACCCGCGACGAGTTGAAAGACTTGGCCTGCCTGGGCTTTTCAGCCGACCTGGTGCTGCAATCGTTCTGCCATACCGCGGCGTATCCGAAGCCTGTTGATGTGACCATGCAGCACACGCTGCCGGATTTCATCATGAACCGCGGCGGCGTATCGCTCCGCCCCGGCGACGGCATTATCCATTCCTGGCTGAACCGGATGTTGTTGCCGGATACCGTCGGCACCGGCGGCGATTCGCATACCCGCTTCCCTATCGGCATTTCATTCCCTGCCGGTTCCGGTCTGGTCGCATTTGCCGCAGCCACCGGCGTAATGCCGCTGGATATGCCGGAATCGGTTTTGGTCCGCTTTAAAGGCGAGATGCAGCCGGGCATTACCCTGCGCGACCTGGTCAATGCGATTCCTTACGTGGCGATACAGCGCGGCTTGCTGACTGTCGAAAAACAGGGCAAGAAGAACGTATTTTCAGGCCGCATCCTGGAAATTGAAGGCTTGCCGGATTTGAAGGTGGAACAGGCTTTTGAACTGTCCGATGCATCGGCGGAACGCTCTGCCGGCGGCTGCACGGTGCGCCTGAATGAAGCGCCGATCCGCGAGTATTTGAACTCGAATATCACCCTGCTGAAATGGATGATAGCCGAAGGTTACGGCGATGTGCGCACCATTGAGCGCCGGATTAAAGCCATGGAAGACTGGCTGGCTAATCCGGTATTGCTTACGCCTGACGCCGATGCGAAGTACTTTGAAGTCATCGAAATCGATATGAATGAAATCAAGGAACCGCTGCTGGCCTGTCCCAACGATCCTGATGACGTCAAGGCGCTGTCCGCTGTGGCCGGGACTAAAATCGACGAAGTGTTTTTGGGTTCCTGCATGACCAATATCGGCCATTTCCGCGCCGCCGGCAAATTGCTGGAAAAACACCAAGGCGAATTACCAACCCAGTTGTGGGTAGCGCCGCCCACCAAAATGGATCAGACTCAATTGACCGAGGAAGGCTATTCCAGCACCTTCGACAAAGCCGGTGCGCGCACCGAAATGCCGGGGTGTTCGTTATGCATGGGCAATCAGGCGCGGGTCGCCGAAAACGCTACCGTGGTATCCACTTCGACGCGGAACTTCCCCAATCGTCTGGGCGATGGTGCTAATGTGTATTTGTCGTCGGCTGAGTTGGCGGCGGTATGTTCGATTCTGGGCAAGATTCCGACTTTTGAGGAATATATGCATTATGCAAGTCAGATTAACGAAACAGCCGAGGATACCTATCGTTATTTGAACTTTGACCGGATGGATAGTTATAAGAAGAAGGCTGGCAGTGTAGTATAGGATTAAACCGCTGGATTATTAGCGTAAAACTCTGAGATATAGCACGAATTGTACTATCGTCATCCCGGCAGGAAATCATGTCAGTCTATCCAGACTAACACCCTTCGGGTAAATGCAAATCTGTTCCAGACAGATTTGTGCCGGGATCCAGGGCACAAGGACGTGCTAAAGTGAACGTATGAAAAACAACCGATGTTTATCGTCTGCATATAATTATCGCGCAATTTGTATCAACGTCATCCCGGCAGGGATTGCCGGGATCCAGGACACAGGGACGTGCTAGAGTGAGCGTATGGAAAAACAACCCTGTGTTTATATTCTTGCCAGTCGTCCTAATGGGACGCTTTATATTGGAGTCACCTCCAATCTAATCGGGCGCGTCTATCAGCACCGTCAGAAATTAGTTGCCGGTTTTACCCAGCGTTACAACATATCCGATTTAGTCTGGTACGAAATACACGAGCAAATGGAAAGCGCCATCTTGCGGGAGAAACGGCTCAAAAACTGGTCTCGTGTGGCCAAAAAACGGTTAATCGAACTCCATAACCCCCAATGGCAAGACTTGTCGCCTGATCTGGGATTGCCATCCATGGCAGCTGGATCCCGGCATTCCCTGCCGGGATGACGGGTTTCGTTGTTATCTTTACTTTCGCCACGAAACAAGTGCACGTCCAGACAAAAGCAACCATGCAAAAAAATCCCATCCCACCCTCTCCACAAACACTCGCCAAACCAACCCAACGCTCCCCCGGCTTGCTGAAAACGCAATACAACGCCCTAGTAGCGCAAAACCACATCCAATACGACCCAGCACAAATCACCGCCCTGCACCACCTGCAAACCCTACTCGACAACCTGATGACAGCCATCGAGTACCAGAAAAAATCAACACTACATAAACTCATCCTACCCAAACCTGCCAACTACCAAAGCCTGTACGTCTACGGCAACGTAGGCCGCGGCAAGTCAATGTTAATGGACTTGTTTTTCGAAGCCTGCCCGATCCGCCAAAAACGCCGTGTGCATTTCCATGCCTTCATGCTTGAAGTCCACGCCTTCATCCACCAATGGCGCAGACAACACGACACCGATGCCATCTCCGCCTTGGCAAAACATATCCGGGAATCGGAACTGCTGCTTTGCTTCGACGAGTTCCATGTCTCCGACATCGCCGATGCGATGATCCTGGTGCGGCTGTTCCGCAGGCTGTTCGAACTGGGCATCGTCGTCGTGATCACCTCCAACTGCCATCCCAACGAGCTCTATCATGACGGCCTGCAACGGGAATTGTTCCTGCCTTTTGTCGGACTCCTGCAAGAAAAAGCCAAGGTCATCGAGCTGGTTGCCGCCCAGGATTACCGGCTCAGCCATTTACACGCGTTAAAGACCACTTATTATTATCCGCTGGATCAACAGGCCGCAAAATTCATACGGCAAAGCTATAACGAATTGACCCATTTCGCGCCGCTAAAACCGGGCATTGTGGAAGTATTAGGCAGAAAAGTGGTGTTGTCTGCGGTACACGGCAATGTCGCCCTCACCTCCTTTGACGAGCTGTGCATGCATGCCTTAGGCCCCGCCGACTACCTGGAAATAGGCAACCGCTTCGACATCGTGATCCTGGCCGATATTCCCAAACTGACCATCGAAAAATGCAACGAAGCCAAGCGCTTTGTCACGCTGATCGATGCGCTGTACGAGCATAAAGTAAAACTGATCTGCACCGCCGAAGTACCGGCCCAGGAACTTTACACCTCCGGCGAAGGCTCGTTTGAATTCGAGCGGACAGTGTCGAGATTGATCGATATGCAGTCGGAGAGTTATTTGCATATTGAGCATGTCGGTGACTGATTAAGGCAGAGATTTACAGCACCTAACATTTAGAGTTACTATCCATTTCGTCTGTAGGTATTTTTACTTATTCGTACTTTTATGTGACGCTGTCTGTGTTTAATTTAAGACGAACTAAATTTACATAACAGTATGAAATAACAATAATTTTAATAACTTAATTAGACGAATTAGGTGATGCAATCTTTTACATCTATGAATATCTAATATTAGTTATGTTTCAGCAAGGAGTGAAAATGAGAACTCGAATTTTATTAACTGCCATTCTTTTTCTGTCAGGCTGTAGCTCAGACCCAGCACGCCACCTCGAGCCAGCTGAACAAGCTCTTGAAACAGATGACCTAACTACACTGCAATTTCATTCAACATTGTATTATCCAACCGAACTTAGCCTGCGATTCGATGGATATATATTAGGAATCGAAAAAAGTCCTAGAAAAACAATTCTCAAATCCTCCGACCTAAACATCCAACCCATTCCAGATGCAGGACTGGACAACGAGAGTGCAAACGATAAGCTATCGGACCCCAAGTTATTGTTTATATCTCACATACTCGAAACCAATAGCGATAAATCAGGACTCGAAAATTGCACCCTCTACAACGCCTACAACCAGAAAAATCTAAGCAAAATTAAACAGCTGGCTAATTCTTGCGGGCCAAAACCTCCCTCTCCAGCAACCCCTGAAAATGCTTACAGAGATAGCTGGAAAGCACTTTCTAGTCTGCAAGAAGCAATCAAGCATAGGGTTCAGAGTGGCAAGTATACAGACATCATTGTCATCACAATGGGTTGGAACACGGTTCAGGAGGAAGCAATCAGAAATTTCAATTCGATAACCTCGAGCATCAAAGCAACCAACCCCAACCCGAATAAATTCAATCCACTTGTCATTGGTGTCACATGGCCAAGCGAGTGGAGTAACGAATGGATGGCACCGATTTATAAACTCTTTAGCTTCCCAGTAAAAGCAGGCGATGCTGACGAACTAGGTCTCACTTGGCTAGGGGCACTTCTCCACCAGACTCTTCCTGCGTCAAAAGGGAACCTGCCTGTTACTGTAATTGGGCATAGTTTCGGAAGCCGAGCATCCAGCGTGGCCGCATGTGTTGGACCAATAATTTATGATGAAAAGCCAAGCCAAAACAAAGCTCAAATTGACAATTTGATCAACCTTCAAGGCGCCTTTCTTGTAAGCCGTCTGTTTGGTGAATTAGATAAAGGCATTCATTACCCTGGAGGGTGCAGAAATGTTAAAAATATTGTATTCACAGCCTCTGTAAAAGACACCGCAGTAAGCTCGGCGTTCTGGGGCGTCTACGCAGGCGACGACAAAAGCTACAAGAGTCACTGCGACAACGATCAACAAAAAATAAAATGCGCCAAAGCATACCCTGATGGCTCCGTCAATTACTCAAAATCACCAACAGACAGCAATGTAACATATATTGATGCAAGTCAGCTTATAAATGAGAATGCATATCTTAGTGGAGGTGGGGCGCATAGTGATATCTATAGACGAGAACATGGGAATCTCATAAACAAGGTAATTGCAAGGACTAGTAAGTAAAGCCGATCGGGTGGGGGTAACAGGATTGCGCCCTCCCCCTTCCACATTACGGACATATGGTTTTCCGCCGGGACATGAGAGTCAAGTAGCGTAGCGTCGGGCATGCTGTTTATGCCCGACATTTCTAAGCTTGAATATAGAGATGACTTTCAGGACTGCCAATTTCGTCCCACCAACGG
>JBAQYH010000653.1:0-2191 GCA_049299935.1 Methylobacter sp.
GTTGAGTGCATACTACTCACTGCATCCAGGCAACGCGACAAACGGGACAGAAACTACCCGTGCGTAACATCAATCAATAATTACAAACATCCTCGCACCAAGCCCTGCGTACAGATAGAATAGGCGACTTTCACCTTAGCCTTTGAGATAGCTTTCATGAAATTTAATGCCTTGTTTATCAGCCTGTGCCTGTTCGTCTCATGCAGCACTTATGCGGCGGAAAAAACCGTCATTCGCATCGGCGTTCAGGCTTCCGGCACGGTCGATTGGGAATTGGCGGCTTTACAGGATAATCCTCCGGCCGATTTTCAACTGGAAATACAGCACTTGGCCAATGCGGAAGCCGGCAAGATTGCGCTACAGTCCGGCGCTGTCGATATGATTGTGTCCGACTGGATTTGGGTTTCCAGTCTGCGCGCCACCGGTTCCGATTTTACCTTTTACCCGTATTCCAATACCTCGGGCGCGTTGGTGGTGGAAAAAGACAGCCCTATCCATTCGCTAAAAGACCTCAACGGCAAGCGGCTGGGCATTGCCGGGGGCGAACTGGACAAAAACTGGCTGTTGCTACAGGCCTTGGCCGGGCAGGAGCAACTGGACCTGAATGCGTCGGTGGAAAAAGTCTTCGGCGCACCGCCGCTGATCAACGAGCAAATCAAGCAAAACCGTGTCGATGCCGCCCTCACCTACTGGCACTTTGCGGCCAGGCTTGAAGCCCAGGGCTATCGCCAGATTATCGACGGCAAAGGGATCTTAAAAGGCTTAGGGATTCAGGAAGATGTGCCCAGCCTGGGTTATGTGTTCAAGCAAAGCTGGGCGAACGGGCATAAACAGGCGGTCAACAGTTTTTTCAGCGCCGGCAAGCAGGCTAAAAACCGGCTGTGCACGTCCGATGCCGCTTGGCAAAAAATCATCCCGTTAACCAAGGCCGAAGACGGGCCCACTCAAGCTACATTGCGCCAGCGTTATTGCGAAGGCGGCATTGAGCATTGGGGCGAGCCGGAACAGCGGGCGGCAGGCCGCATTTATACGATGCTCCGCTCCTTAAGCAACAATCAGTTAACAGGGCAATCGGAGAACCTGCAACCCGGCACCTTCTGGTCGATTGAATAATTTGATTAACTTTAAGCATTTTTTATCAGCCCTGTCCTTGCTGGTTTTTTTAGCCATCTGGCAAGGCTTGGCCGTCTATTTAAACAGCAACACCTTACCGGCTCCCGAAGTTGTCGCCAGGGTTTTCTGGCAAGGCTGCGTGTCGGGGCAGCTGCCTTTTCACCTCGGCGTTACTTTGCTCCGGCTGGTGGTCAGCTTTGCTGTTGCTATGCTGCTGGGCTGCGCGATCGGCATCGTGCTGGGGCGCAACAAAAAACTCGATGCGTTCTTCGACAACTGGCTGGTGATTTTCCTGAATGTCCCTGCGCTGGTTACCATTATCCTGTGCTATGTCTGGTTCGGCCTGGTCGAATCGGCGGCGATACTCGCCGTGGTGATCAACAAGCTGCCCAATGTGATTGTCACGATTCGGGAAGGAACGCGCGCGCTGGATCAGGACTTGCTGGACATGGCGCGCTGTTACCGTTTCGGCAGGCGCAAAACCCTGGTTCATGTGATCTGGCCGCAGCTGCACCCGTTTGTGATGGGCGCAACCCGCTCCGGTCTGGCCCTGATCTGGAAAATCATTCTGGTGGTCGAGTTATTAGGCCGCAGCAACGGCATGGGCTACCAGCTGCATCTGTTCTTCCAGCTGTTCGATGTCGCGAGCATCCTGGCTTATACGATCGCTTTTGTTGCGGTCATCCAGCTGATAGAACTGCTGATTTTAAAACCCCTGGACAAAAGAGCGCTACGGTGGCGCAGATGACCGACATCCAAATCAATATCGACAATAAAACCTATCCGACAGCAACGAAGCCAAGCATCGAAGGTCTTAAGCTGTCGCTGAATTCGAATGAATTTATTTGCCTGGTCGGCCCGTCCGGCTGCGGCAAAACCACGCTGCTGAATATTATTTCCGGCCTGGATAATGATTACGATGGCGAAATCCTGGTTGGGCAGCAACATACGCATCCCAAGATCGGCTACATTTTCCAGAATCCGCGCCTGCTGCCCTGGCGGACGGTCAGGGAAAATATTGAGCTGGCGCTGGCTGACAATCAGCCGCCCGGGGTCGTTGACGCCTTGCTTGAGGTCA
>JBAQYH010000654.1:0-1928 GCA_049299935.1 Methylobacter sp.
AGGTTATATCGTCGAGGCAATAGCAAGCGACAGCGGAATCGAGATCGTTTACCGTTCCGAACGCAATGATATTCGGCAGGTTTTTCATAAAGTGGTTAATTGCACCGGCCCGGAATCAAATTACCGCAAAGTTCGTTTCCCTATCATCAGCGATCTTATCGGGCAAGGAAAAGTAAAAACAGATGAGCTTGGACTTGGCATTAAATGTACGCCGGAAGGCAGGATTATCAATCAGCGGGATGATATAGAGCAGGGTATCTGGTGCATAGGCCCGATGCGGAAATCCGTATTATGGGAAACTACGGCGCTGCGCGAATTAAGGGAACAGGCGTCGGAACTTGCTTTATTGATTGCCGGGAAATAACGAGGATTGCGGCAATATTTTGTTGTCGCGCTTTGTTTTGCAAATCACACTCAGGCTTCTTTTCTGCACTGCTCTGCTACAGCGCCGAATCCAACAAATTAAAAGCCCTTGTTTTGCTTTTACGACCTTAAACGCCATGATAGTACCCTCCCTTAGAGCCATGACCCGCCGGCGATGCTTTCTGCGGCAATCTTTGATAAATCGCCACCGGATTGCCGTCCAGCGCTGTAAGAGCCTGGTTTAATGCTTTTTGGTCAATCTCAGGCAGGTTCTGCGCCGCGCCGGTTCCCGCATACACACCATCCCTGGCGATCGCCGGGCCAGTTCCCGACTGGCCTACGGCATACACACCATCCCTGGCGATATGATTGGCTTTTTGGATAAGCTTCATCGCCGCCTCTAATTTCTGGGCCGGGGTTGTTTCCTCTCCCTCCAAATCGGGATGCGCTTCTATGTAGAGCGTATCGTCCAGCCATCCGACCTTGATCGGCTGTTTGACCATATAGACCGGCGTTCCTACCGGAACCGAGTTGTACAACGCCTCAATATCTTCTGGATACATCCGCACGCAACCGTGCGTTATCTGCATACCGATGCCGTAAATCTTGTCTATATCGGTGCCGTGTATCAGGTAGCCGCCGGGAACGGCCAGATGCAGCATGTAGGCCCCCAGAGGATTATGGGGGCCCGGCGGAACCACGGCAGGCAGCGGGTCGCCATTCGCGGCATGTTCGCGCCTGATGGATTCCGGCGGATGCCATGCAGGGTCTTTGACTTTTTGCACAATTTTAGTTTTACCCAAAGGCGTTTTCCAATCCTGCCTCCCTATGCCGTGCGCGAAAGACATCACCTGCGGCACCGCCCCCTTTTGAGCCGGAGGATAATAATACATCCGGTATTCGGCGATATTTAAGGTAATCCCCTCATGCGGCGTATCCGGCAGAATGCGCCTGTTGGATAAACGAACAATCTCGTCTTTTTTGACTTGCCAGCGATCAAGGTTCGGGTTCAATCTGACTATTTCCGTTTGCCCCAGAAGAAAACGCCTCGCCACATCCGGCAAAGTCTCGTTTTGTTCCGCACGGGTTAAAGGCACGCCGTCATGGAATTGGGTGATGACGCTATCATTACTGTTTTCCGGCAAGGCATAGGTCGTGGCATTGGCAATACCGCCGATAGCGGACAATAAGATAAATAACGCGCGAATTTTCATACGATGATTTTCAGGGAAATAGTTTTCTAAAACGGTTCTTTAAACGGCCTCAAATCCAGTTCATGAGTCCAGGCGCTGGGATGCTGCTGGTGCATAGCCCAATAAGTTTCGGCGATGGCATCCAGCTGTAACAAGCCATCCCGGCCTTTGGCTTCAACATACTCAGGGAACTGTTTTTTTGCCCGTTCGCCGTCAATCACACCGTCAATAACGGCATGCACGACATGTATGCCTTGCGGCGAAAACTCTCTGGCCATGCCTTGCGCCAACGCCCTTAAACCGGCTTTCGCCGATGCAAAGGCAGTAAACGGCGGTTTCGCCCTTAACGATGCGGTCGCACCGGTAAAAATC
>JBAQYH010000655.1:0-7338 GCA_049299935.1 Methylobacter sp.
GCAGAATAAGTCCAAAAAATTGCCTCGCGGCGACGGTTTTAATAAGCCTAAAGGCGCTATTCCGCCGACACCGAGCCGGCATAGCCAGCGGCGCTTACTTCGATATCCGCAGTTTCCGGCAAAAATACGGGAGCCGAGGGGCGTTCATAATAACTGCCATGCACCAGATCAAAACCGGTATTACGGGCCAGCGACTCGGATTTTTTCTGATCGATTTGTTGCAGGATGGTTTGCCCGCCCGTTGAAGCGACCAGTGCTTTTAAATCGCGCAATTTTTTTAACAGGGCGTTGTCACGCACCTGGTCAAGATGCCGAGCCGATAAACTGACGTAATTCGGCGACAGCTTGGTAATCAGCTCGAACGATTGGCTTTCCTGCGCGACGTAATCGAACTTAAGCGCGGTTTGATAACCCCGGCGCCGGTAATTATCCAGGCCGGTAACCAGTTCCTGATAATGCCGGGCATACTGGCTGTTTACGGCCATAACGATCACGACATTTTTGGTTTCCAGGCCGCATTGCCTGATCACCTCTTCAAAATAGGCGCCATGATCCTGCTTAATGCCCAGGATATGGCGCGGATCGACTTCCACGAACAGCGAACCCTGCAAATGGGTAAAAGGCAGGTAATTGAGCATATGAACGGTGCGGGACAAGCGATCGAAATTGATGATGGATTCAAAATCGCCGGCTTGATGCGGCTGGTTGCTCAGCAGGTTTTCAATTTCGTCCGAATACAGGTGTTGGACTTCATGGGTTGAAACCTTAAGCTTTGCGGCATGGCCGATGATCTCGGCGGGTTTTAGGGCCTGGCGTATCGGCGAAAAAACGCTGCCGATTTTAATCGGGCCGAACAGGGCGCTTATTTTTCCCTCTTCAAGAAGGAAGGGGCGAAAACTCGAGCGATGCTCCTGCCCGAATCGGTCATTGAAATAATCGACTAAATTTTGTAGCGGCATTTGTTGTTCCTCAGGTCTGGTAAGCGCGCTCATCGGCGGGTTTCCCGTTTCCGATCGCTTTGAATGGCTGTATTGCAGTGGGTTCAAATCGTAAAAAGCTGTACCTTTCCCGGTTTAAAAAAAGGCGGGTCGAAACCCGCCCAAAGAACGATCCTTGTATATAGAGAGAGGAGGTACAAATGAAGTGACATCAAACACACGTTGCAAACAACGCCGCAGTATTTTTTACGGCCGTTTGTTGTGGTTGGATATAGCTTAGAGGGATTTTTATTTTTAATAAAACGATATTATTAGAACTAAATATCTATTTATTAGATGTTTGCGGGATATTGCGCTGTAGCCTGCTTTTATAGCCAGGCTATTCGCTTATTGCATCGACGATGCAGGCAGAAATCAGAACCGTGAAACGCGCGGAAGCGCAGTTTTTGCATGGGCTTGGTATCCGCTCCATCCGTGGTGCACAGGTAGGAACGCGCTCATATCATCGTTAGTAGACCGGATACCAAGCCGTTTCCGTATGCCGTTATTGGTCGGTCCGGTGATAAATCAGCGGTGACAGCGTAGCGCGGTCCCGTGTTAAAGTACCGTCAGGATTTTTGCTAAGAGTTGTCGGACTCAGGTGGGTAGAGCTGGGTTCGAAACATGTGACGGTGAAATCCTCCGAACTTAACGACCGGTTTTGTTCGGCTTGAGCCGAACCCTCGCCGATCGCCCTGCCGCCATTGCAAAGAGTGAAGTATGTGTCAAAAAGGCGCAGTTTGGCTGTCCCGTCGGCATTGTCCGTAATCGAAAGTATCTGGTGAGACCCGTCATCGGGATCAACCGCCTCCCATAAGCCAACGAACTGGTTGATTTTTCCTGAATCTGCTTGTCCGGCTATGGGGGCCGCAAGAGCAAACAACGTTATTATCATGATGAACAGGTTTTTCATAGGTCGTTCTCCTCTAAATTGAGAGTTACGGGCGCTTGGCGCTCTTAACATTAAAAAACACACAAAGGCCGGGTTATGCCGTGTGACGCAAGAAAATGCGGTTAAGGATTTGGTTAAAAATAACTTCCCGAAATCACTATTTTCGGTCGTCAAGCCGTTCGTGCTGAGCCTGTCGAAGCATGATCGGCTTGACGCGGTAGGCCGAAATTTTTCCGTCCACCCTTCGACAAGCTCAGGGCGAACGGAAAAATTTTAATCGATCCCTATCGGGAAGTTATTAATGACCGTATGGTGCTAGTTCCCAAGCTGGAGCTCTCATCGTTATACACAAGTCTTTAAGAGCGCGTCATCCCGGCAGGGATTGCGGGGATGACGGTGTCACCCAGACACTTGTGTATAACGGTGAGAGCTGGAGCTTGGGAACTAGCGTATTTCTTAACTTAATGGTAGTGACGCGCTACGTGGGGAATACAGTTAAAGGCGCGCCGGCCGTGAGTTGAGCAGCATCCTACGCGCTACATCCATGCAACGCGACAAACAGGACAAAAACTATCTGTGCACAACATCGGTTTATTATATTTTTTTATAAAGTAAGTCCTATCGGTACGACTACCTACGACGCCTGTTTTTGCAAGTCACATATCTGTTTGTCAGATATTTTTATCGAATAATATCGTTTCTTTGTTAGGTGCGCGCTGCACTACACTGTTTTCCATCAATAAAGTTGATGGGAGACAGATATATGCCCTTATTAAAAAATGCCGATTATTTTAACGCCAGTCTAGAGCAGGAATTGCATTCCAGTTTTAAGCTCCATAGCCCGGTGCCCAAAAGCGGCTTTCGTCCGAATCATTCAACTCATCGCCAATTCCCGATAGACCCCTCACTGTATCAGTGTTTTTTTGAGTATTCGTCGGATGCGATGTTAATTGCGGATGCGGACTGCAAAATCCTGCATGTCAATCCCGCCTTTGTAGCGATTACCGGCTATTCGCTTGAAGAATCCATCGGGCAAACGCCTCATTTGCTCTCTTCCGGCGAACACAAGGAATCGTTTTACTCGCAGCTTTGGGAATCCCTGAATCAAAAAGGCTACTGGCGAGGCGAGCTGGTCAATAGGCATAAAAACGGCGATTTATTTTCAATCTGGCAGCGGATCAATGCCATCGAGGATGATAACCGGCAGGTGCTTTATTACATTTCCGCGTTCAGCGATATTTCGATCATCAAGAACAGTGAGCGGAAATTATGGCAGATGGCTCACCTTGACTCCTTGTCCGGTCTTGCCAATCGCGCGTTATTTGAGCAACGGTTGCTGCAAGAGATTTTCGCGGCCAAGCGTTCCGGGCAATTCGGGGCGGTCATTTTTTTGGATCTGGACGATTTTAAAAAAATCAATGACAGCTTAGGGCATAAGTACGGCGATAAAGTATTGCAGGAAGTCGCCAAGCGATTAAAAACCATTTTACGCACCGAAGACACCGTGGCCCGGTTAGGCGGCGATGAATTCGTTATCTTGCTTTCCGGGTTAACGCATTATCTGGACGACGCGGAAAAAACGGCCGGCAGCGTGGCTCAAAAGGTGCTGGAAGCGCTGCTCCAGGTTTACCTTATCGATGGCCGGGAACTGCAAATATCGGCGAGCCTGGGTATTACGCTTTTTTCCACAGGGTTTGACGAAAGCACCGAAAAACTGCTCCGGCAAGCCGATATTGCGATGTATGCGGCGAAAACCGAAGGCAAGAGTACTTACAGTTTTTACCATCCCGGCATGCTGGAACGGGCGAATAAACGCCTGAGTATTGAAACCGAATTGCGGTTCGCATTACAGAATGACCAGATCGTTTTATTTTATCAGCCTCAATATAGCTCGACGCATCAGTTGCTGGGTTTTGAAGCGCTGGTGCGCTGGCAACATCCCGAAAAAGGCCTGATTTCACCGGCCGATTTCCTGCCGATTGCAGAAGAATCCGGCATTATCATTGAGCTGGGCGAGCGTATTTTATACCTGGCTTGCCGGCAACTCGCCGCCTGGCACTCTCAGGGCTTCGACGTGCCGCACCTGGCAATCAATATCAGCCCGGCGCAATTTAACCATCGCAATTTTGTCGAGGCGGTGATGTCGGCGTTGGCACTGACCGGAGCCGACCCTCGCGCCGTGATGCTGGAAATTACTGAAAACATGATCATTAAGGATATTAATGAGGTCATCGAAAAAATGCAGCTTTTGAAGCAAAGCGGCATCCGTTTTTCAATTGACGACTTTGGCACCGGCTATTCCTCGCTTTCGTATTTAAAACGCCTGCCTATCGATCAGCTCAAAATCGATCGTTCTTTTGTGCAGGACATCGCGGGTAACGAAAACGATGAGGCGATTGTTAACACCATCATTTCATTGGCCGGAAACCTGAAACTGGAAGTCATTGCCGAAGGCGTCGAAACCCTGGAGCAGGTGAATTGCCTTGTCGGCAGCGGCTGCAATGCTTTTCAGGGCTATTGGTTCAGCCGGCCGCTGCCCGGCGCTGAGATCTTAGCCAACTTAAAACCTTAGCCGTCAGAAAAATGGAACGCAGATGCCAAAAGTAGGCGCCTCTAGGCGACGCAGATAATTAAGATTTTCGTGACTATCCAGCGCGAAGCACAACATCCCTCTCCTGTATCCATACAAGTCGTCCAGCAGGAGAGGGAGTAAGTTCTCCGCGGTTTTCGATTTGCTGAGTAGTTACGAAAAATATAGAACAAACAAAATGTTAATCGAGTAGGGCGCGCCGTGCGCGTCAAAGAGACAGCACCGTTTTTTAAGTTTCGGGAAAGGCGCGCACGGCACGCCCTACAGCGGCGAGAAAGTTGTTCAATGTCCGTGACAGAAAACAGTGTAAAGCAAAGCATGAATAGACTTCCGGCCTTATATCAGGCTAATGCCAGTTCATGCTCATCTAAAGCAAATCGTGTTGTCGGGGCCGCTTTAGCCTGCTGACTCGCATACTGCAATTCCATTATTTCCGCGCTCAACGCAAAGTCAAACCCGATGCTAAGCTCGTGCTCGTCAAGTTCTGTATCCTGTGCCGGTAAAAACTGCTGCGCCTTTTCTGTAACCCAATTAATCATTGGCATACCTTTTTATTTGGTTAAATACAGGCCGATTATGCAGCGCCATTGTTAAAGTTATATGACGGCCGCATGACGGCGAGATGACAGTAAAACTTCCGCGCCGTGAGTTAATCGGCCGCTTCATCGATAATCCGGTAAAAAACCTGGTCCAGGGAAAGCAGCGGGCGTTTGACGCTATCCATCGCGGAGTACAGGATGATCGAGAATATCCACTCGCCTTTTTCCGTGCTGGGTTTGTACTGGCTTTGCCAGCTGCCAAGAGCGTTGTTAATATCCGTGCCGGTGTCGGACGTTAAGATTTGATCGGGATAGAGGGCGACCGGTATCCGGCTGGTGAGGCTTTTTGACGGATCAGCCGGGTCGGAGATCAATTCGTAGGCATAGAACAGTCCATAGGTCAGGGTGAGGTTTGCCAGCCGGTCTTGAGCCGGGAAAAGTGCCGCCAAGGCGCTGTCGAGGGCCGCTCCCGGATTATCGCCGGTGATTTCAAGACGTTCTGCCGATATTAATAGCGGCGTGGCAAGGCCGGATGTCATCACTTCCGAGGTTTTGAACAAAAACAACGGGTTCGTCGGCACCCCGTCAATGAGATTCTGGTTGCGCTCGACAGAAAGACGAGCCCTTGCATTCTGCGTTGCAGAAACATTCAGGGCCTCCCAGGACAAAGTAAAGATCGGCCATGACGCGGTTTCGATAGAACTGCCCGCCGGTACTGTGTAGATTAAGCGGCCATCGATTTCGCGATCCGGGTAATTTAACGGCACCCGGCTGCCATCCTGCGCGATATAAGCCACCGAAGGCCAGTGTCCGGCTGGGCCGAAAGTTTCCTGTAGCGGGATGAGGGTATAGGTTTGCCCGATGTAGTCCACCCGTGCATTGAACGAATAGCTCGAACCGACGGTGTAGTTGTCATCCGTGAAGGCAGACCCTGCCGCCTGCCCGATGCGGGGCAACGACCAAGACTCCGCGACCCTGCCGATCAGGTCGGCGGCGGTCTCGACTGCATTTTCAATAGTGGCTTCGGGAACGCCCAAGCCCGGATCGACCAAACCGTTTAAGTCGTTCCAGAGTTCATCGGCAACCGCCATATATTGCGCCAGTTCGGTGAAAAGATCCTTATCGGTTTCAAGGGCCAACAAACTCTCTTGCAGACCCAGGTTAAACTCGGCAGTAATGACCACGTAATCCTGCTCCGCATGTTCGTGGGAGTAGGTAAGGCCGTAAGTCCACAAGGACTGGCTGGCCAGATCGCCGTCGGCAGCATCGGAATCCGCCGTCTGTCCCTTGATAATCGGGATATTCGGGAAGACGCGCAGCGCAATGGGCGCATCGACATAGCCCGGATCGGTTTTTGCCAGCGCCGCCGGTTTTTCGGTTCCGGCAAGCAGCGGAACAAAACTCAGCCAGTCCGAGGCTACGTAAGGCGCTGGGGTGTCCACGCCGGAAATATCGAATTCGGCATAAGAGATGTCATAGCAGAACAAACCGGAAATGTCCCGGTTATGAGAGGGATCTTTTACCGTCATCAGGAAATTGACAAAAGAATTTTCTACATCCAGGTTTGTTTTCGCGGCAACCATGGTAAGGGTTGCCGCTGTGCCGTCAATGCGGCCGTCGCCGTAGAGGTTGGCGGGCAACAGCGCCGGATCCTGCAACCAGGGCGAACTGACCTCGCCGTTGTACTGGATCACCACGGATGTATCGAAAGCGCGCGACAGGCTGACGCCCAACTGCTGTTCGAGGGAATCCATCGCGCTCAATAGGCCGGATGCTTTGTCGTCGTCCGCTATGTCCAGCACAGTGTCCAACCCTTGGGCGATAGCCGGAACCAGCGCTTGCTTGCCGGCAAGAAGGCTGGTCAAAGACGCTTGAGTGGCGGTGTTAACGTATATTGCCGACGCATAAGCCCCGGACAGAAGGCGGTCGAAGTCCGACAGAAAACGTTCCGCCCAAAGCTCCACATCGATCCCCTGAAAGTTGGCCGAGACAGCGGTTCCGAGTGTCCCGTCGTCTTGGAGAGGCTGGATCGGGATGCCGCTACGGGTTACCAAATGATCATAAAGCGGCGTCAATCCCAAGAAACGGGGTTGAGCGACATCGTTGAGAACAAGACTGGTCCCGCCGGTTAAGGCTACACTCGAAATGCCGGTAGCGGACTCGGAAAAATCCACGCACCACAGATTACTGCCGACGCCATCCACTTTGCCGGTGGCAAGGCGCAGGTTCGGGAGGGCGTTATTCATCATCGAAACGAAGTTATTGAAGGTCAAACCTGAGGCGGGATCTGTTTTATCGTCAGTCGCAGGCGCGGGGATGTTGGAATCGACTCTTTGCACC
>JBAQYH010000656.1:0-2993 GCA_049299935.1 Methylobacter sp.
CTCCGGGGCATGCCCCTTACCTGCCGATAAGGCTTCCAGCATCGGCTGATAACCGGGCTGCCATGCCTCAAGCCCGTCAAATGAATTCCGTAGCGACTTAAGAATCTGCATGCCGGAATAATCCAAATCGCCCCAGAACCAGGCGGGCAGTTCCCCGCTGCCTGCAAACAGCCAGTCCAGGAAGCGTCGGCCGGCTGCGGTCGCCAAACTGCCGTGAGCGGCGAAATACACCGAAGCGCCTGTCTCCAAGCGCAAACGTTTGGCGGTGCCCTTGAACCCCGATGCAAACACCAGCGCCAGCCCGGCAAAACGACCGCTAACATCACGCGTCGCTCGATCAAAGCTGACCAGGTTCTCGATAAACAGCACACCGCTAAAACCGTCGTTCGGCAGAAACACCTGTAGCTGGATCGGCGCTTCCGGAAATGGACATTCATCGAGACTCAGGATTGCCGCAATCAAGGCTTGGCGCTTGTCCAGCACCTTGGATTGCCCCCAGAACAGCCGGGCGGAAACTTCGCGCAGCAACAGCGGTTCGTCGATCAGCGAAGGGAGAAGATTCAGGCGCTCGACCATCTCCTCGGCAGTCTTGCCGGGAATTTCCAGTTTTTGCTTGGCGACGCTGTCTTTCACGGCATCGCCGGCCCGGAGCATTCCGAATACCGCCTCCCGCCACTGTTGCTGGGCGGATTTGACAGGCTCCAGGCGCGCGGTAGTGTTGCGAATGGCCGCTTCGTCGATAATGTGCAGGCGCGGATTCAACTCGTAACCCGCCATTCCTTGCTGGTGGCGGTCGGTCTTGATCAAAAACCAGCCCCAAGCCTGCATCTGTTCAAGCTGCGACCAATAATTTTCCTTATCCGCTTCGAATGGCGCATTGAACAAGGCGGGAAAGGTGCGGCCATCCAGTTTAAGCGGCCGCATCGCCCTGCCCTGAGTCTGCGCCTTGTCGAGTTTATCGACCAGCAGATTCAGCAGATTCATTATCTCGGGCTGTTGCAGCCACTGCGGCTCTGTCATCCTAAGACCAATTAGTAGTCCACGAAAAACACAAAAAGCACGAAAATTCATTTCGTGCCTTTCGTGTCTTTCGTGCTTTTCGTGGACAAATTGATTGTTCTAAGGTCATCCGTTCGCTTGCTCCTCGGCTTCAAACTCCAGCCGGGTTTGCTCGCGAATCTGCTGGCGGCGAAGCTCCCACAATTCGCGCAGCTTATCGGAGTTCAGATCGCGCTCATCGGCTTCGGAAATGAAATCGACCTCGCCGTTGCCTTCGGCTTCGGTGCGGGTAAAGCTCCACTCCTTGGTGAACTCGGTTTTGATCGCCCCAGCATGCTTGGTCGGCATCGCACAAATCAGCTGCATGCCGAGGCTGTCGCGGATGAAGCGGATCACGTCGTGGGCGCGGCGCTCGTCCATCTTGGCGAACGACTCATCGTTAACCAGCAATTTCAGGTTCATGCCTTTGTCGAAATGTTTCAGGCGATTGGTCACCACCGCGGCGCGGACGATATAGGCCGGGGTTTCCAGCTGCCCGCCGGAACCGGTGCCCCACTCCGACAGCGCGACGCGGGAGCCGCTGTCAGAATCCTTCCAGATTTCATAGCGGCGGTAGTTGCGGTAATCGGCCACCCGCTGCAATTCCTTCAACGCACGATCCTGATCATCCGAAAGCAGGAATCCGACCAGCCGGTCGCGAATCTTGCACTGTTCAGGGCTCAGCTCGTTGCTGTCGAACAGGTCGCCGGACTCCTGCGATTCGGACATGTCGTAGGCAGCGCAAAAGAAATCGTAATATTCCTTAAACTCCGGCACCCACACCGACCAGTCCAGCTGGAACCTATCGGTGCCGAATTTAAGCCGGTTCAGCTCGGTGTTTAAAATCTTCAGGGTCTTCACGCCCTGATCGACGGCGTTGCGGATTTCGTAGCAAAACTGCTTGGTGAATACATCCTTGAACGACGATTCGGCGGTGCGAAGTTTATCCAGATTCTTGACGAAGCCGATCTCCCGCTGTTCCCGCAATTGCTGTTTAAGCCGCCCGAACAGCTGAACCAACTGCCGGTACTGGCCGGCAAAGTCGGCGTCGCGCAGTTCGCTGTCGTACTGCAAATGCAGCTGCTCATGGCTGCGGGCATGCTGGTTATAGTCGGCGATGTTTTCGTGGATCAAACCGAAGGCGGCCGTGGCTTCAATCAGTTTTTTGCCGTGTTTGTCCTGCAATTGGCCATTGGATAACGCGGTCGAATCGGCGATAGCGTCGACCGCTTGCTGCAACGCGGTCAACGACAGGCTTTCATTGACCGAAGCGATCCATTTCAAGGGTTGCAGGTCGTTGTCGATCTGTTGCTGCCTGTCGGCCAAGCCTTGTTCCAGCACGTCCGATTTTCTTTGCTGCTGCTCTTTGTCGCCCTGAAATTTGCCCACTTGGCGGTTGGCGAGGTTCACCTGCTTTTCCAGATCGGCAATCAGTTGATCCAGCGTATTTTTCTCGGCCTCCAGCTGGTCGACTTCGGTCAAATCCAGGCGCGCCAGATCGGCATGCGCGGCCTGGCTGTCGTGAACCGTTTTCTCCAGCTTCGCGACATCGGTAAAATTAGGCGTTTGCAAATCGCGAAGCGAGCCGAGCAAACCGTTCAACTGCATACCCTCGGCTTTTAATGCCTGCAATTCCTGCTCGGCCTTGCCGTGCGCCTCCACGGCATTTTGCCGCGCCTGACGCTGGGCTTCCTTGCCGAATACCAGCACATCGACTTCGCAGGTAAACAAGGTGCGCGAACCGGCCGCCTTGCCGTCATTCATTAGTCCGCGCGGCGTATGGCGCAATTGTTCGACGTTATCGACCTTGACCACGTTGCCGTATTGCTCGACCAAATAGGCATAAGCCAGCGGATGGTCGGTATGCAATTCGTGGATGATCGAATCTTTCGGTACAAGTTCCGGTTTGGCCTTGCGTTTACACATCGCACCCTGGACCACCTTGGCGCGCAAGT
>JBAQYH010000657.1:0-1721 GCA_049299935.1 Methylobacter sp.
AAAAAACATCGGTATCGGAAACTGTGCCGCAGTTGCTGGTTAAGCTGGGGCTGTGTTCGGAGCTGGATGTAGCCGATGCCTTCGTTGAGTCGGGCCGGTTTGAAAAGGTTGCGCCGGACCAATACCCGCTGGAAATGCAGCTGCCGGAAACCGTGCCGTTGCGGTTTCTAAAAAACTATCACGTGATCGGCCTCAATCACAATGACGACATTACCGTCGCGCTGATGGACCCGGAAGACCGGTTTGTGATCGATGCGTTAAAACTGGCGACCGGCAAAAACATCATCCCCAAAGTCGGCCTGCTTTCGGAAATCGATGCGGCGCTGGAAGTGCAGTATGGCGAGGGCCGCTCGCAAATGGACAAGCTCGTTGACGATCTGACCGTCGATGACTTGCGCGAGGAAGACCTGGAACATTTGAAAGACTTGGCCAGCGAAGCGCCGGTCATCAAAATGGTCAACCTGATCATGCAGCGGGCGATTGAAACCCGGGCCTCGGACATCCACATCGAACCTTTTGAGCAATCCCTGAAAGTCAGGCTGCGTGTCGACGGCGTCTTGAAGGATATTGATGCGCCTTCGGTCAAATCTACCGCAGCGGTGATTTCACGGATCAAGATCATGGCCAAGCTGAACATCGCCGAACGCCGCCTGCCGCAGGATGGCCGCATCAAGGTGCAGATGTTGGGCAAGGAACTGGATTTGCGGGTTTCGACGATACCGACGATGTACGGCGAAAGCGTGGTAATCCGCTTGCTGGACAAGGAAACGACCGTGCTGGATTTTGCAGCGTTAGGCTTTTCCGGCAAGCATCTCCAACAGTTTATCGAGGTGCTGTCCCAACCGCACGGCATTATCCTGATTACCGGCCCTACGGGTAGCGGGAAATCCACCACGATGTATGCCGCGCTAAAGCAGCTGAACACTTCCGAGCGAAAAATCATTACCGTTGAAGATCCGGTCGAATACCAGATGGACGGCGTCAACCAGATTCAGGCAAAACCGCAAATAGGCCTGACCTTTGCGTCGGCGCTGCGTTCCATCGTGCGGCAAGATCCCGATGTAATCATGATCGGTGAAATGCGCGATCTGGAAACCGCAAGAATCGCCGTGCAGTCGGCGTTAACCGGGCATTTGGTATTATCGACGCTGCACACCAATGATGCGGCCGGCGGCGTTACCCGCTTGCTGGACATGGGTCTTGAAGAATACCTGCTCACCTCCACCGTCAACGGCATATTGGCGCAACGCCTGGTCAGAAAACTGTGTCCCGCATGCAAGCAACGCTATACGCCGTCCCAAGACATTATCGACGGCATGAGGTTAAGGCGGTTTGCGCCTTCCGGCGAAATTGTCTTGTACAAACCGGCCGGTTGCCCGTCATGCGGGGGCTTGGGTTACCGTGGGCGCTTGGCGATTATTGAGTTTCTGCAAATGACCGATCCGCTCCGTAAATTAATTATGGCGCATGAAGAAGCCGGAGCCATTCAACGGCTCGCGATTGAGGAAGGCATGACAACGATGTATGAAAACGGCCTGGTTAAAGCCCTGCAAGGGATCACCACGCTGGAAGAAGTGCTGCGGGTAACGTCGGAAAGCTGATGCTATTGGTATATGTCAACTTTAATGGAACATGGATGACGCGGATTATACACAAGCGCCTGCGGAGCACCGTCATTCTGACAGGAGTGCCGGAGCAACGTAGGGCGTGCCGTGCGCGCC
>JBAQYH010000658.1:0-8534 GCA_049299935.1 Methylobacter sp.
TGGCTACGGGTTCGGTTTTGCCCTTGACAATAACGTAGTCGATTTCCCGGTTCCGGTAAGTATCCTTGAGCTTGGCGTAGGTAAATTCGCTGACTAGAATATGCGCGCCGTATTGCTTGCAGGCCGATTCGAGCCGCGCCGCCAGATTGACGCCGTCGCCGATAATGGTGAAATCCATGCGCTTTTGCGAACCAATATTGCCCGATACCACGGTGTCGGTATTCAGGCCGATACCGATGTCCACCGGCATTTTACCTTCCTCGGCGCGCTTGATATTCCAGGCTTGCAGTTCGCGTATCATTGAAATAGCGGTGCGCACGGCGCGGTCTTCATCATCATTGTGATTAACCGGGATGCCGAACACAGCCATGATCGCATCGCCGATAAACTTGTCGAGCATGCCTTCTTCCCGCTGGATGCAGTCGACCATGATGGTGAAGTACTCGTTCAACAGCGATACGGTGCCTTGGGCGCCCAGCTGCTCGGTCAACGTGGTAAATCCGCGCACGTCGGAAAACAGCGTGGTGCAGACTACGCTTTGACCGCCCAATATTTCCGAACCGCTGGCAACCAAGCGGTCGGCAATGGAGGGGTCCATGTAGCGGGACATCGTCGATTTAAGTCTTTTTTCATTGCTGATGTCTTCGATAACCAACATGAAGCCGATGCGTTTTTTATCTGACCCGAGCAAAGGCTGAACCGTCAAGTTGACTGAAAGATGTTCGTCTTTAACCTCCAGCTTCGCATCCATCATGATTTGTTGCTGTTGTCGCTCCTCTACCGCCCTGATTTTATCCGTAATCCAGGCATTGGCGCCGGTAAAAAACGCCTGCGCCGACTGGTTCAGTATCTGTTCGGGCGTGACTTGTAATATCCTGAGTCCTGCGGCATTGCAGGTGATAATTTTTTCTGTTCCGTCCAGTGTGATGAGTCCGTTGGACATGCTTTCCAACATCGCTTCGTTATAATTTTTCATGTTTTGCACATCGGCGAACAGCTTGGCGTTTTCCAGGGCGATGGAAACTTGGGCGGTAAACGCGCGCAGCCGGGCTTCGTCCTCGCTGGAAAAAGGCCCGCCGCGCTTGTTGAGCACCTGGGTTACGCCGATAGTTTTACCCTGCTTGTTAATGACCGGCACACAAAGTATCGACCGGGTGAAAAATCCGGTTTTCTTGTCGAATGCGGGATTAAAACGAAGGTCGGCATAAGCATAAGGGATATTGATGGTTTTTTCGGAAGTAAACACAGCCCCGGCTATGCCCAAATGATTAGGCAGGCGTATTTGCATGGCTTCCAGCCCTTGACCCACTTCTGACCACAATTCGTTGGTTTTTTCATCGTTAAGGAACAGCGTCGAGCGTTCCGCATTAAGCAGGCGCGTCGCTTCGCCCATTACTTTTTGCAGCAATGAACCGAGCTTTATGTCGGCGGTGACTTCCGAAACGACATTGATGAACTCCATTTCCTGCAACCGGAGGGCTTGCATACGCTCAATAAATTGCGCGCTTTCCAACGCCAGCGCGGCTTGGCTGGTCATGGCTTCAAATAACGCCAAATCGTTTTTATTGAAGTGCCCGGATATTTTATTCAGAACCTGGGCTACGCCGATGATATTGCTCTTGGCGGAGCGCACCGGAACGCAGAGAATGTTTTGGGTGACAAAGCCTGTTTGTTCGTCAACGCTGCGGTTGAAATGGGGGTTATTATAAGGGTCGGAGATAATAACGCTTTCGCCGCTGCTGTATACAAATCCGGCGATACCGCTGTTGTTCAGGATGCGAATTTCACGTTGCGAGGTGCCTTGAGCGACACGCGAATACAATTCGTTGGTTTCAGGATCGTTGAGAAAAAGCGAGCCTCTTTCGGCATTGAGTTCGGTGGTGCACATCTCCACCAGGACATTGAGCACGTCATCAAGCGTTTCTTGCGCTGAAATATGCTTGGATACTTTTAACAGTAATTCCGCTTCCTTCATCCATCTTTTTTGTCTGGCGGCCTCGGAAACGTTGCCACGCTTGACGTTGATCAATTTTTCTTGTTTTTCAGTCATGGCTTACAAAGATTTTTCCAGCTGCTCACGCATGGCTTGGATGGCTGCCTGCAATTGGGCGACCTCCATGTTAGCGGCTTGCTGGACTTGCTGCACGGCATTTTCTTTTGCACGTTGCGCCAATTCCAGCATCTCGCGCAAACTGGCTACCGTGTCTTTAAGTAGCGCAATTTCCGCGGCAGAGCTTGCCAATGTCCGTTGTACCTGATGTTCCCGCTCCATAAAGGCATTTTCCAAAGCGTCTCGTAACGCGACGATGGTCACCTTGAGCTGGGTCATTTCCTGGGTAGCGACGATGGCAGCGGCTTGAACAGCATTTTCCTTATCCTCATGAGCCAATTCCAGTTCGTTACGCAATGCCTGGACCGTACGTTTCAGCTCCCTGACTTCAGCTTCACATTGCATGTGTTCGGCGGATTTTAAGCGGATATTAATAACTGTTACCTTTTGACGCAGGGCATACGCTGTATGCAGATCTGATAAACATTCTACCTAAACCACAGCACTAAAAATAGCGACGCTTATCTGTTGATTTTTGCTATCATGCATTAAAACCGACAATAGATAAGGTTTATTCCTTTCCGTTGACTCGGTCTTTATCAACGCCTTGTTTTTATAAAACTGTGAACGACTTGGCATAATTAAACTCAAATTGTACATAGTATCTTGATATTTAGTACTTTTAAAAGTTTTGTCTGAGGAGCGACCAATAAACGTGGCGACATATGAAGATGCGCTTACATTCAAATTGGACGAAGACAACAAATTACTTGCTGTGTTCGAACTAGGTGAATCTAAGAATACGCTAGACCAAGCAGCTATCATGGATATGCTGACCCGGCAGAACCTCTCTGACCTGTTTCTGGATGAAAAAGCGCTCTCACGTTTAGTTCAGACGTACAACAACACCAATGCCGGCTTCATGCTGGAAATCGGTGAACGCCGGGATGGCGAATTTATCATCAAAGTCTCCGACGATAAGATGACCGCCCGGCTCACCATGACCCCGGCGTACGGAGGCTCTCCGGTCACCTTTGAACAAATCCGTCAATCCCTGAAAGAGAAAGGCATAGTCAGCGGCCTCATCACGACAGCCGAAATCGAGGCCATCCTAAAGGAAGGCCGGGCCACGGATTACATCATTGCTCAAGGCCTCCCCCCTGTACCCGGCCTTGATGCGCAATTCCATAGCTTGGTGCCGGAAATGCAGGAACGGCGCCCTCAGATAAATGAACGCGGCATCGCTGATTTTCGTGACCTTGGCAATCTTATCCTGGTGAAACAAGGCGAGCCGCTCATGCGCCGCACCCTGCCAACCGAAGGGAAAAAAGGAAAAAACATTCTGGGGCAAATCATTACACCAAAGCCCAGCAAGAACACGCCTTTTACCCCGGAATTAAAAGGCACCATGTTCGACCCGGACGATAGCAACCTGCTGTTGGCTTCAATCGTCGGCCAACCACTGCTGATTCCCAATGGCGTTATCGTGTCACCGACCATCACCGTTCCGCAAGTCAATATCTCATCGGGAAACTTAAGCTTCGATGGCACAATCAACATCTTGGGCGATGTTATGGAAGGGATGAAGGTTTACGCTTTAAACGATATATTCGTAGGCGGAACCGTTGAAGCCGCAGAAATTGAAGCCGGCGGCAATATCAATATCAAAGGCGGGGTAATCGGCAACGGTGAACCCGGCAGCGGCCCGGCAACTTCAACCAGCGGGAGAATTTCTTGTAAAGGTTCGGTTAGCGCCCGGTTTGCCAAATACGTCAATATTGAAGCCGGCACCAGCATCGTCATCGAAGAATATTCGATGAACAATCAACTGACTGCGATGAATCAAATTTTAATTGGAAAACCCGGTAAAAAAAAAGGGCTCCTCATCGGCGGCACAGCCCGTGCAATGATGCTAATCCAGGCTGCCTCAATCGGTTCTGATGCCGGCATTAAAACCTATATCCAGGCTGGCTTAAATCCACATACTCAAGAGAAACTGAACGATATTGAGCATGAGATTGAGGCGAATGAAAAAAACCAGAACGATATAAAAAATATTATCGCCTTCGTTGAAAACAATCCTGAAAAAGATAAAAACGGGCTGTTAGATAAGGCTCGACGTACCTTGGATAAACTAACTGCCGAGATCGCCCGGTATCAAACCGATCGGGAAAGCCTCCTCGCCGAAATGTCGTTTGCGGAATACGCTAAAATCGTTGCCGGACATCATCTCTATAACGGTGTTGAAATCCGGATCGGCAACAATACCTGGAAGGCCATTGAAGAACGGGGTAAAACTGTTTTCCGGTTAATTGATGGAAAAATCAGCTTTGGAAGCTAATCCCATATCGATTGTTTTCCCAAGACAAGCCCCCGTTAGCGCCCCTCAGCCAAACTTTTACAGCGTAATATAAAAAACAGCTTAACAAGACCAACGATAATGACCTTGTTTTATCTACACTGTTTAAAGCATTGCGCCTCACCACGCTCTGCATGAACGGTTATTATCAATAAGCGTGCAGACCATGACCGTAACTTAATTTTTATATCCTTCATTGATCTTTTTCAGCGGCATCCGACAGCAATTTCTTTCTGATTAAAAAAGACGCACCGATCGCACATAAAGCCGGTATTTGCACAAGCAAAAAAGTTCCTGTGGGATTTTTGGCAACCATGCCCGATAGAGCGGAAACCACCGTCAGCTTAACCGCCCACCAAGTGATCCAATAACCAATCAAACCTGTGATAGCCCAATTAATAGGCGGCTCTCCTTTTTCTTTTGCGGTCATATAAAACCACACAAGAACCGCAATTGCAGCAAATCTAGCCAAATGCAACATTTTTACACCTCCACTTTAAATTATAATAAACCTGCACAGCTGTTATAAGTGGATAATGATATTCCATAATTGATCGTCATTACACCTTTTACGCAAGGAGAGTATTGTGGGAAAACCGTTTAAAATCATCTTGTCGACCATTGCTGCAATGGTTTTGCTGCTGATAGCCGCCGCCTGCATCCTGCCGTTCGTTATCGACCCCAATGACTTTAAGCCGGAAATTGCCGCCGCTGTTAAGGATAAAACCGGCCGGGAGCTGACACTTGACGGCGAATTAAAACTCTCGCTGTTCCCCTGGATCGGCATTTCTACAGGAAAGATTGCGCTGAGCAATGCGCCGGGATTTCAGGACCAGCCCTTTGCGACAATCGAAGAAGGCAATGTAAAAGTGCTTTTATTGCCGCTGTTATCAAAGAAAGTAGAAATCAACCGTATTGTTTTAAAAGGCCTGGTCTTAAACCTTGCCAGGAACGAGCAGGGCATCGCCAACTGGGACGATCTAAACAATTCCGGCAAAACCCCGACCGTAGCAGCGCCCGCCGCCGTTGTCGCCAGCCGGCAAGATCAACAACCGCCCCCCGCCGCTGCACCGGTTGCTTTTACCATCGGCGGCATTTCTATCGAGAATGCCCGGATTAACTGGGACAACCGGCAAACCGGAAAGCATATCGAAATAAAAGACCTTAACCTGAATACCGATAAATTCGCCTTTGATGAGCCGATCGGCATCGCCGTTTCCCTGACTGCTTCGGATAGCGCCTCCAAAGCAATCCAGGCTATTAACCTTAACACTGAACTAAGCGTTAATGAACAACTCGATAAGTTTGCGCTACGCCATAGCTCCTGCCAAGTCGCTACGTCGGGCGAAACCGTTCCCGGCAAATCGATAACGACGACATTAACCGTCGCCGATATAGCGCTGGATATGCCCCAACAAACCGCTAAAATTTACGGATTGCTGCTCAAGTCGGGCGATATGGCGCTCTCGGCCGAAATGACCGGCGCCTCTATTAAGGATAAGCCCTCTTTTCAGGGACCTGTCAGCATTGCCCAATTCAATCCAGCCAAAGTTATGCAGCAACTCGCCATCACCGTGCCTGTGATGCAGGATGCCAACGCCCTAAGCAAGCTGTCCATCAATTTCGACTTGGCAGCAACAGCCGAATCGGCCGACCTGCAAAATCTGGCAATAGCTCTGGACGATACCCAAATTAAAGGTTCTGTCGCCGTTAAAGACTTTAGCCAGCCTGCCATCAACTTCAACTTAAACATCGACGCGCTCGATGTCGATCGTTATTTACCTCCTGCCGACAAATCATCAAAACCGATAGCCAGCCCTGCCGTTTTACTGGCCGCCGGCGCTTCCGCTTTACCTGTGGAGACCTTGAGAAAACTCAATGCCGACGGCACCGTGTCGCTGGCCAAGCTTAAAGTCAAAGATTTGGCTATGCAGGACATCCATATAATCATGGATTCTAAAAATGGCGTGGTCACCACGCAACAGTCGGTCAAGCAGTTTTACCAGGGCAGCTACAGCGGCAATCTCAGCATGGATACGCATGGCGATAAACCGACGCTGGCTGTAAACGAAAAAGTAGACCGGGTGCAAATTGAACCGTTACTGAAAGACTACCGGGGCAAAGCCCTCATAAGCGGCATCGTTGACGCGTCCGCACAGTTGCAAGGGCAGGGCACCAAAATAAAAGAATTGAAAACGACGCTCAACGGCCAGCTAAGCTTCTTGTTCAAAGACGGCGTGATAAAGGGCTTTAACCTGCAAAAAATCATTGATGAAGGCAAGTCGCTGATTAAAGGAACTGCTTTGCCCGCAGATTACAAAAATGACCAGACTCTGTTTTCAGAAATGAGCGGCACCGCGACAATCACTAACGGCCTAATTCAAAATAACGACCTTGTTGCCAAATCCTCCAAGTTACATGCCGATGGCAAAGGCAGCTTAAACCTGAATTCCGAAGCGCTGGACTATAAAATCGATGCCAAGATGCTCAATGCCGACCCAACTGCCGCTGAACCGGAACAAGTTAAAGGCGCTGTAGCCATTAATATTGCCGGAACGCTCAGCAATCCGTCCTATACAATAGACATAGCATCATTATTGACCGATAAAAATAAAGCCAAAATCGACAAACTCATCAATAAACTCGACAAGAAACTCGGCCCTGGCCTGGGCAATCTGTTAAAAGGCATTTTGAAGTGAGGAGAAGCATGCAAATGGCGAAAGGCACAAGGCGAAAAAAGCAGCCCTTAAACTACGCGACCCTTGGTCTTTCATCTTTCGTCTTTCGCCTATTATGAACCCCTCCGTTTTTCAACAAAACATCCTCGCCTGGTTCGATCAATACGGCCGTAAAGACCTGCCCTGGCAAAAAGACCTGATGCCTTACCGCGTGTGGCTCTCCGAGACGATGTTGCAGCAAACCCAGGTCGCGACCGTTATCCCTTATTTCAACGCTTTTATAGCAAGGTTCCCCGATGTAGCCAGTTTGGCGAACGCGCCTGTTGATGAGGTCCTGCATCTTTGGTCGGGCCTCGGCTACTACGCACGCGCCCGCAACCTGCACAAAACCGCGCAGCTTATTGCCGAACGGGGCCGCTTCCCTGAAACGCTGGATGAACTGATCGAATTGCCCGGCATTGGCCTGTCAACGGCGGGAGCGATATTGAGCATCGCTTTTAACAAAAGCCACCCGATTCTCGACGGCAATGTCAAACGGGTGCTGACCCGGTTTAAGGCCGTTTCCGGCTGGCCCGGCAACAGCGCGGTCAACAAAGAACTGTGGGCCATCAGCGGTCGCCTGACCCCCATAGCCCGTGTCGCGGATTACACTCAGGCCATGATGGACCTGGGCGCAACCGTCTGTACCCGCAGCAAACCTGCTTGCGGAGCCTGTCCGCTTAATGCCGAATGCCTGGCCAGACGCGCCGATAAGGTATCGGCATTCCCGACGCCGAAACCTGCCAAGACCTTGCCGGTCAAACAGCTGACCTTGTTGTTACTGAGCGATGCCGACAACCGGATCTTGCTGGAAAAAAGACCGCCAACCGGCATCTGGGGCGGCTTATGGAGCCTGCCTGAATTCGACAGCATCGAGGTCGCGCACGGCTGGTGCCTGGCTCGGAATATCCATATTGCCGACCAGCAGGCACTGGAAACCCGGCGCCACACCTTTTCCCATTATCATCTGGACTACACGCCGCTGCTGGTCCAATCCGATAACCCTATAAATTTTGTGATGGAAGCCGATCGAACTGTCTGGTATAAATTCGGGCAGCTTAATAAGCTTGGCCTAGCCGCACCGATTAAACTGTTGCTACAACAATCACACACGAGAATAAAATGACTAGACTGGTTAAATGCGTAAAATTGGGAATAGAATCCGAAGGCCTGGATGCGCCGCCATTTCCAGGCCCCAAAGGCCAGGAAATATTTGAAAAAGTATCCAAGCAGGCCTGGAAAGAATGGTTAGCCAAGCAAACCATGCTGATAAATGAAGGAAGATTAGCCAGCTTCGACCCGAAAACCAGGGCATTTTTAGCGGAAGAAAGAACCAAGTTCCTGTTTGAAGGCAACAACGAAATGCCGGAAGGCTATGTGCCGCCAAAGGACTGATGTAGGGGCATCC
>JBAQYH010000659.1:0-5986 GCA_049299935.1 Methylobacter sp.
GTTATAGCCTTCTTTTTTGTCGTGGCCGAACGGGCACCACCAGTTCTCGACAATCTTGACCATATAAGCATGCCATTCGAACAGGGCGACACTGTATGGGCAGTACCAGGTACAGTTCAGGATCCAGAACAGTTTTGACTGGGAGGTGCTGGCTTTGAACGAGCCGTCCATGGTGATCTGGTTTTTTAAGGTATAGCGATGGCTGGCACGGTCCGGCAGGAAATCTGAGTAAGTCTTGAGGTTTTTGGCGCCAATCAAAAGCAAGTGCCAGTAAGTCATATAGGCGCTGGCAAACACAAACGGAAGGGTGGCGATGGGCAGGTAGACCAAGACCATACCGATGGCTCTTTGTACTACCGGGACTTTTTGATGGTTTTTGCCGATGTCAACGCGGCCGGAACAGGACTCACAGGCTTTCATTATTTTTATATCCTCATTTTTTTGTTGTTAGTAAAGGGGTTATAGTCGGTTTGGTATTATCCTCGTTAAATAACTGATAAATGCTCAGACAGCCGGCGCAGCAAAATTTTTGCAGGCCGTCACTTGTGGTTAGCGAAAACCCGGTGATTTCTACCGGCTGGCCGCAAAGTACGCAGGGTTCCTTATCTTTTCCATCGAGCATAAAAAGACCTCACATTTTACAAGCTTGAAGCGACAGAACAAAAAAAAGTTTTCAAATATTCGGTCTCGGGAGCAGCCGGGTCGATCGGGTGGTCCGGCCCCTGCCCTCCCCCCGCAAAGAACACCAGATGGCGATCAATATGCCGTCCTGACGAGCGTAAAATTTCATGCAGGTTTTCACGGCTTAGGTGATGAGAGCAAGATGCCGAGACCAATATGCCGTTCTTGGACAATACCTGCAAAGCCAGGTGATTCAAGCGGCGATACGCTTCGTAGCCCTGTTTGAAATCTTTTTTGCGTTTAATTAAAGCGGGAGGATCCAGCACGACAATGTCATAGAGCTGGTTTTCCAAACGCGCTTGTTTCAGGAATTCGAACACGTCGCTACGCACAAAGTGCATTCTATCCTGAACTCCATTCAGCGCCGCGTTTTCCGCGGCCAATGCCAGCGCGCTTTCCGATGCATCGACACAGGTGACCTCTGCGGCTTCGGCCATCGCGGCGGGAACGCCCCAGGCCCCGGTATAGGAAAACAAATCGAGCACCCGCTGGTTTTTGGCAATGCCCGCCAGTTGGCCGCGGCTGCTGCGGTGATCGTAAAACCAGCCGGTTTTTTGTCCTTCCAGAATGTCGACTTTAAATCGAGCGCCGTTTTCTTCGATGATCAGCGGGTCGGGCAGCTTGCCGTAGGCCAGCTCGGATTCAAGACTTAAGCCTTCCTGCTGCCGCTGGCTGTTATCGTTTTTCAGGATAATGGCCTCGGGACTCAACAATTCGTGCAGTGCGGCAAACAGAGATTCCTTACGCTGCTCGATACCGGCGGTGGTTATCTGCACCGACAACACCGGCCCGAATCGGTCGATAACCAGGCCGGGCAAGCCGTCGCTCTCGCCGAAAACCAGGCGGTAGTAGGGTTTGTCGAACAGTTTTTCCCGCAACGCCAGTGCGGTGGCTAAGCGGTCTTTAAAGAAGTTGACGCCGCATTTCAAGTTGGGTTTTCTGGACAGGAGCCTAGCGCAGATCAGGGCTTGGGGATTGATGTAGGCGGTACCCAGCACCTTGCCGTCGTCGCTTTTCACCTGCACAAGGTCGCCTGCGCTGAATTGTTCCAGCGGTGAGCGCTTGGTATCGACCTCGTTGCTGAAAACCCAGAGGTGGCCTTTGCGCAGACGTTTGTCTTCGTTCTTTTTTAAATAAATTTCCGGATGGGCCATGTTAATAAGTGAGTTCAAAAGTATAACCGCCGACTTTGGTTTTCAGTGCGGCGATGTTCAGGCTAATTTCTGCGGTCGCATCAGGGAGTATGACTGCTGTTGCAACCCGCGCTTTAGGTAAATAATCCCGTGATAGAAAAATCCGTCGGCTGAATGGGTTTCCTGCGTAGTCGCGCATGGTTAGTTCGAGATTTGGGTAAGGTTGCGCAAAAGCCGCATGATTGCGGATAATCACCCTGAATAATAAGCTGCGGTCAGGCAAAGCAGACAATGAACCTTGTAATACAGTGATCTCATCCAGACTTTTGTAGGCCGGCAGCTTGCAATCCAGTTGCCGGCATATTTTTTCCAGGCCGGACCGGAATGCAGGGTTCCGGCTGAACGTAGCGCCTTCAAAATATACTATTTGCCAGATAAGCAGCAGTAACGCGAGGACCAGTCCCGCGCGCCAATAACCGCTGTCGGGCACGGTTTCTCGATCCCACGGCAAACAGGGCTGATTAGCGCTTGATGCCTTCAAGCCTGATCCAGTCTTCCTGTTGTACCGGCGCGCTGAACGTTATGTATTGCCGATAAGCGTTCATCACCGAGTCGGCCTGTTCATGCAAAATACCGGATAAAACCAGTTGACCGCCGGGAGCAACTAGGCTGGAAATCTGCTCAGCCATTTCGATCAAGGGTTTCGCCAGTATATTGGCCAGCACGATGTCCGCCTGAAACGGGGCGAACTGTTCGGGCAGGTAACAGGCAATTTTATCCTGCACCTTGTTCTTTAGCGCGTTGCTCTGGGTTGCCGTTATTGCCTGCGGATCAATATCCACCGCGTGGGCTTCCTTGGCGTCTAACAAGATCGCCGCAACAGCCAGTATGCCAGAACCGCAGCCGTAATCGATGACGGTCTTGCCGGTCAAGTCATGGCTGGCCAGCCATTCCAGGCATAAAGCGGTGGTAGGATGAGTGCCGGTGCCGAACGCAAGTCCCGGATCGAGCGTCAGGCAAACCGTACCGGTCTCATACTGCTCCTGATCGGTCGGGCAAACCCAGAGTTTTTCGGCAAACTTCATCGGCTGGTAATATTCCATCCAGGCGCGTTCCCATTCCTGATCGGCCACTTCTTCATAGCGCCAGTCGCGCAATTGCTCTTCCTTAAACTGGGCGTAAACCAGGGTCTTGATCAGCTCGGGTTCTGCGTCTAGTTCATACAGTGCAATGACTTCGGTATTGCTCCATATCTTGGTTTCGCCGATAGCCGGTTCGTAAACCGGCTCGTCTTCGGCGTCCATATAAGTAACGGACACCGCGCCGAGATTGTCGAAAAAGTCGGCAAGCCGGGGAGCAAGGTCTTCATTGGTGATAACGGTAATTTGGTGCCAAGGCATGATGCGGAAAAATATGTGATGGGCGGATGATGGGTTGATTATTCACCACGAAGACACGAAGTTTTTGTTTATTCTTTGAACTCTCCGGCACCGCTACGCTGCATCCATGCAGTCGTTCGTGTCTTCGTGGTGGATTTTTAAATCCTTTAATAAATTCCCAGCTTTTTTTCCAGATAATGGATGTTTTGTCCACCGGCTGCAAACGCACTGTCATTCATGATGTCGTGCTGTAGCGGGATATTGGTTTTAATGCCGTCGATGATGATTTCGCTTAACGCGGTGTTCATTCTGGCAATGGCGCTCTTGCGGTCTTCGCCGTGAGCAATCAGTTTGCCGATCATCGAGTCGTAATAAGGCGGAACCTTATAGCCGTTGTAGATATGGGTCTCGCAACGGATGCCGGGGCCACCGGGCATATGGAACTGGTCTATCGTGCCGGGACAGGGCATAAAAGTCTTCGGATCTTCAGCATTTAACCGGCACTCGATCGCATGGCCCTGGATTTTTACCTGATCCTGGGTAATGGACAGCGGAAGGCCCGCAGCAATGCGCAGTTGTTCCTTGACGATGTCAAAACCGGTCACCATTTCGGTGACCGGATGCTCGACCTGCACGCGCGTGTTCATTTCGATGAAATAGAACTCGCCTTTTTCATACAAAAACTCAAAAGTGCCTGCGCCCAAATAGCCGATGTCGATACATGCTTTGGCGCAACGCTCGCCGATGGCTTTGCGCTGGGCTTCGGTGATGCCGGGCGCGGGCGCTTCTTCAACCACTTTTTGATGGCGGCGTTGCATCGAGCAGTCGCGTTCGCCTAAATGGATCGCGTTGCCGTGCGAATCGGCCATGACCTGAAATTCGATGTGCCGTGGATCTTCCAGGAATTTTTCCATGTACACCGTAGGATTGCCGAAAGCGGTGCCCGCCTCGGCCTTGGTCATCGCGATCGCGTTTAATAACGCCGCTTCGGTATGCACCGTGCGCATGCCGCGACCGCCGCCGCCGCCGGCAGCCTTGATAATAACCGGATAACCGATTTCCTGTGCCAGCTTCAGGTTCTTTTTGCTGTCGTCCGACAGCGGGTCGTTGTTGCCGGGAACGCAGGGAACTCCGGCGGCCACCATGGCGTTCTTGGCGGAAATCTTGTCGCCCATCATGCGGATGGTTTCGGCATTCGGGCCGATGAAAACGAAGCCGCTTTGTTTTACTTTTTCGGAAAAATCGGCATTTTCAGACAAGAAACCGTAACCGGGATGAATGGCTTCCGCATCGGTCACTTCGGCGGCGCTGATAATGGCCGGAATATTCAGATAGCTGTCAACGGATGCGGCAGGGCCTATGCAAACGGATTCGTCAGCCAGGCGCACGTGTTTCAGGTCGCGGTCCGCCTCGGAATGCACGGCAACCACCTTGATGCCCAGTTCCCGGCAGGCGCGTAAAATGCGCAGGGCTATTTCGCCGCGATTGGCGATAACAATTTTATCGAACATGAGTTCCCCGTCCCTGGTGTTATTCAATGATGAATAATGGTTGGCCATATTCGACAGGCTCGGCGTTTTCGACCAAAACTTTGGTGACGGTGCCGCTTTTATCCGATTCGATCTGATTAAGGATTTTCATCGCTTCAATAATGCACAAGGTATCGCCTGCCTGAACGGATTGACCGACTTCGGCAAAAACCTTGGTGCCCGGCGAAGCGGAGCGGTAAAAGGTACCGACCATCGGCGACTTAACCACATGTCCGGTGATTTTTTCTTCTACAGGTGCTGCTGCCTGAGCAGTAACCGCGGCAGGTGCCGCTGCAACAGGTGCGGGCGCATAGGCGACGGCAGCAGGCGCGGCAGAATAACGGCTGATGCGAATGGATTCTTCACCTTCTTTGATTTCCAGTTCAGCAATGTCGGATTCTTCGATAATCTCGATGAGTTTTTTTATTTTTCTAATATCCATAGTTTAGTGTCTCTCGGCTAATATCTGATGAGCGGCCAGTAAGGCCAGTTCGTATCCTGCTGCGCCTAATCCGCAGATAACGCCTTTGGCGATATCCGAGAAATAGGAATGTTTTCTAAAAGGTTCACGTGCATGGACGTTTGATAAATGAACCTCTATAAATGGGATCTTGGTTGCCAGCAGCGCGTCGCGAATGGCGACGCTGGTATGGGTAAAGGCTGCCGGATTAATAATAATGAAATCAACGTGGGCTTGGTAAGCCTCATGTATCAGCTCTACAATCTGGTGTTCGGCGTTGTTTTGATAAAAGTTAAGCTGATGACCCAGTTCGGACGCTTTTTGTTCAATATTATGCTTGATGTCGGCGAGAGTTTGATTTCCGTAAAGACCGGGTTCGCGAATGCCCAACAGATTTAAATTCGGCCCATTTAAAACGGTAATTGTCGCCATCAATCTTGCATTAGTTAGGGTTAAAAAAGCTTTATTAGCCGCTAATTTTGCCCAATTTCTGGAATTTTGTCCAGATATTCTATTTTTAGCAAAAGATAGCAACAGAATTCGAGCTGTTTAGAGTCATTAGGCACAAATCTGCTGATTTTAAAAGCTATTTAGATATTAGTTTGGAAAGTACGCCCAAGAGCATTGTTCACGCTCATTTATCTGTTGCGTTTTATGCGTTGACACGGATTTTTTGTAAGTATATAAACCGCGGTATCCGCAGCATGCCGTTGCGGCTTAACCAAAGAGAAATATCATGAAAGTTCACAATTTTGCCGGCACGTTGTTAGTCATAGCGTCGTTATTCGCGGGAGTCGTTTCCAG
>JBAQYH010000660.1:0-4685 GCA_049299935.1 Methylobacter sp.
CAATAACAGTGCCGATCCGAACGAAAACGACGGCAGGCTCTATGAGTTTTCCTTACCCAATCGCCCTACAGGCAATCAGGCGCCTAACGTATCGGCAGGATTCGATCAAATAACCTATGACTCCGTCAACGCGGTTCTCAATGGCACGGTAACGGATGAGGGGCCCTTTACCTCGGTTTGGACCCAGCTCAGCGGGCCGGGCACGGTCACTTTCGGCGACGCAAATAAGGTGGACACCACGGCAAGTTTCCCTGAAGCCGGCGTTTATGAGCTGCGTCTAAAGGCAACCGATACTCAACCGCTGACGTCCAGCGACAAAGTAGAGATCACCGTCCAACATGGCCTGCCTTTTACCAAAATCCATGTTTCCGCGGCAGCCGGCGGCACCGCAATCAACAGCAACCCGTCGGCCTGCGACGGAGCGGCTTCCCTCAGCTATGCCGATGAGGACATTCTCGCCTATGATCCGCAATCGCAATGCTGGTCGATGTATTTTGACGGCTCCGATGTGGGACTGGGCGGCGACGGCGTTGACGTCGATGCCTTTTACCGGATGGCTGACGGCAGCATTCTCCTCAGTTTGACGACTGACGGCGTCGTAATACCCGACAACGTCGGCGCAATTGACGATTCCGATATTGTGCGTTTCATACCCACCTCCACAGGCAGCGACACCGCCGGCACCTACGCCTGGTATCTCGACGGCTCGGATGCCGGTTTGATCTCCGGCACTCAAGACATTGACGCTATCGGCTTTACCCCCAATAAAAACCTGGTCGTGAGTACCACCGGCAACTCAACGGTCACCGGTGTTTCCGACGTTAAAGATGAAGACTTGCTCATTTTCTATGCCGCTTCTTTGGGCGCCTCCACCAGCGGTACCTGGGGCCTGTATTTTGACGGCTCCGATGTGGGACTCAGCCAAAATAGCAGCGAGGATGTCAATGGCACGTGGATCGACCGCAACGGCGATATTTTCCTGACCACGCTGGGCAATTTCTCGGTACCCGACGCGAGCGGCGGCGGTGACGACATCTTCAGATGCATTCAGGGATCGGCCGGCAGCACTACCGTTTGCCGCTACGATTTCACCTGGGATGGCATAGGCAACGGACTGCCGGCCGGGACAGTGCTGGACGGCATTGCCCTGACCCATACACCGCCGGGTGCCGACACTATCCCGCCCAAGATTAACATAACGGCTCCTGCGGATGGCGCTGCCGTTTCCGGCACAGCAGTTACCGTTTCGGCTGACGCATCGGACAATGAAGACTTAGAGAGCGTACAGTTCGAACTGGATGGGGCCAACCTGGGCAGCCTGGATACGACAGCCCCGTATTCAATCTCATGGGATACGACAACAACGGCTAACGGCATTCATACCTTGACGGCGGTAGCCGGGGATGAAGCCGGGAATAAGGCCAGATCCAGCCCGGTCGCTGTGACCGTCAGCAATCCCATTGATATTCGCGTTTCCGGCAATAGCGATGACGCCGAAGAAAGGACCGATACCCATGCAGTAAATCTGAGCAGCCCAGATCTTGAATTGACGCTCGATACCGTTAACCAGATAGTGGGCATGCGCTTCAACGCAGTTGCCATTCCTAAAGGCGCGATCATCAAAAATGCGTACATCCAGTTCAACGCGGATGAAACCGGCTCCGCAGCCACGGCGCTGCAAATTTTTGGTCAGGCCGCCGATGATCCGTCAACGTTCACTAGCGCAACCGGGGATATTTCATCGCGAGCCAAAACCGCCGCTTCGGTAGCCTGGAGTCCTGCTGCATGGCCTGCCGTTGGCGATGCGGGCATTGATCAACGTACGCCGGACCTCAGGGCAGTCATCCAGGAAATTGTCGATCGCAGCGGCTGGACTAGCGGCAATTCGCTGGCCCTGATTATTTCCGGTGACGGCAATCGCGTTGCAGAAGCTTTTGACGGGGTTCCATCCGCCGCGCCGCTGCTTCATGTCGAATATGACTAATTGGGAGGATCTAATCACCATTAACTTCGCCGCCCTGCCGGTATTCGACAGGTTGGCGGCAGCTGAAAATAAAGAAAAGGTGGTTTTCTTCCACTCTCTTTTATCTTCAAGACACAACTTTTGGAAAGCTTTATCTCCATGTAATAGGGCTTTCAATAGGAGCATACTTTTATGAACGCCGCATTCCTTAGCAAAAAGAATTTAGGCTGTATCTTTTTAGGCCTTTTTTTATCAACTCATAGCGCCTTTGCAATCACCATTAACGTTCCGGGCGACCAACCGTCTATTGCTGCCGCAGTCGGCGCAGCCAATTCAGGAGACGTCATTGTGATTGCTCCAGGCACTTATACGGAACCCAGCGTCATCCTTATCGACAAACCATTGACGATTACTTCTCAATGGCATGAGACAGGTGACGAGCAGTTTATCAACCGAACCGTTCTGGACGGGGTGAATAAGAGTCATAGCCTCTTCGAAACGGTTGATAACTTTGGTGTCAATGTGGAGATCAGCGGACTGACGTTTACAAGGTTTGCCAAACCGGTCGTCATCAATGACTCCGCCGTCATCCGGCAGAATTTTTTTACCGATAACGGTTCGGATGCGGTCAGCTTTGAGGGCACCGGGTATGGCTACGCAGGATTTAATACGATTGAAGACAGCGGTGACGACGGCATCGACGTGGATGCAAAAGAGGGAACGCTGACCATAGAGTTCAACAAGATTCGCAACAATGGGGATGACGGCGTTGAGGTTCGCCTCATGACCGGTTCCCAGCCCAATATGCGCTATTCAATCCACGACAATATTTTTAGCGGCAATAATGAAGACGGGCTTCAGTTGATTGATTATTCGGGCGACAGCGGCAGGGTATTCGATATTTACAATAACGTCTTTGACAGCAATGCAATGGCCGGTCTTGGCTGTATGCCCGGCGGCAACACCACGGAGAATTTCGGCGGCGCCGGCATCGTGGAGCGGGTTAACTTCCATAACAATACGGTGCTTAACAATGCAGTCGGGGTGACCGGCGGGGACAATTTTATCGCGCTGAATAATATCGTTGCCAATAACACCACGGCGGGCGTGAAACGGCTCAGGGCCGATTCGGTGCTTGCCCACAGCATTTTTTTCAATAACGGGCCGCACATTTCAGATGCAATTACCGATACGGGAAATATCTTTGATGTGGACCCGCTCTATGACCCGGTAACCTATCGACTGTTAACCGGCAGTCCAAGCATAGACAGCGGCGTTGCGACATTTACCTGGAATGGGCTGACGGTGTTAAACCTGGGCTCTGCCAACTTCCTGGGAACGGCTCCTGACTTGGGCGCGAAGGAATTCGGCGGCAGTGCGGGCGAAGTCAATACGGCGCCCAAGGTAAACGCGGGCAACGACCAGGTTATCTTTCATCCGACGGATTCGTTGGCCTTGGTCGGCCAAGTGAGCGACGATGAGCTGCCCAATCCTCCCGGAACTGTGACGTCCGTTTGGAGCCAAAGCGAAGGACCGGGAATGGTTACGTTTGACGACGCGAGCAGTGTGGGGACAACTGCAACCTTTCCGCTACAGGGAAAATACCAGTTAAGGCTGACGGCCGACGACGGAGGCAAGAGTGCGAGCGATTCCGTGGTTGTTCGCTATGCGAATAGCGGCAACGGCAATACCGTTGCCGTTCAATCCTCTGGGACCTCTTTTTTTGAGGCCGAGGATTATGCCTATCTGTACGGAGCGGCGCAAAAACTCAACGGCGATACCGATGCTTCGGGTAATGCAGCAATCCAGATTCCGGACGGCTCGGGAACCTATGCGTTTTCGGAACATACGCTCTCGGTCGCCGACCAGGATGTAACCTTCTATGTGTGGATTCGAGGCAAAGGTTTAGACCTGGACAGCGATTCGGTTCTGGTCTCGTTTATGGACGAGCCGGCAAGGCAAGTTACCCTTTCCTCCGACAATAGCTATAGCTGGTTTCAAGTGCCGGGCAGCTTTACCACGCCTGCCGGAAGTTGGCCGCTGGTCATCAGGGCCGACGAAGACGGTGTGATTTGGGATCAAGTGGCATTTACTACAGATCCGGAATTCGTTCCCGGCCGCAATCAAACACACACGCTGGAAACAAGGGTATCGGCAAGTGAAGACGATGCCGAAGAATCGGCGTTCGGGAGATTGTCATTGACGAGCAGCGATCTTGAACTGGTCTTCAATGACAACAACCAAACGGTTGGCATGCGCTTTAGCAATGTGACTATTCCTCAAAATGCGACGGTTACGAATGCTTATGTGCAGTTCAAGGTCGATGAGCCTAATTCGGTAGCGACTTCACTGACCATCCAAGGGCAAAACACAGGCAATCCGGCGCCGTTTGTCTCTGCCGTCAATAACATTTCTTCCCGCGCCAAGACGGAAGCGATGGTGCAGTGGAATCCTGTTCCGTGGACGCTGACAGGGGAAGCGGGACTTGATCAACAGACGCCGAATATTGCCGCGATTATTCAAGAGCTGGTCAATCGGCCCGATTGGACGGACGGCAATGCGCTGGCAATTATTATCAGCGGAACCGGCAAGCGGACGGCGGAAGCGTTTAACGGCGATCAGGCCGGGGCGCCGTTGCTGCACATAGAATATACGGTCAACCAGGCGCCGCTTGTAAATGCAGGCGTTGATCAGTCCGTCACTCTACCGGATAGTGCCGGCT
>JBAQYH010000661.1:0-1542 GCA_049299935.1 Methylobacter sp.
GCAGAAGGGGCTCCTGCCCCTCTGCTGACGTGCGGCATCCCTGCCGCACCCCTCACGGGCTGTTCTCGGCAAAAGCTCCTGTGCTCGGCGCGGCAAACGGGATTGAATTCGCGCCACTCAAGTTTCCATCGCCATTTGACTCTTTGGTTTAAGGATATTTTTCGTAAGCTACGGCGCTCACTGCAACAAAAGTGAGAAATACAGCCAGTGCGTAACATCAGTTAGTTATTTTTAAACCATGAAGAACATGAAAGGTATGAAGGGTTTAAGTCTTCATGCTCTTCGTGGTAATTGTTTGAATTTTCCTTAGCAGGAATAATCCTGATTGAGTTTGAGGGAAAACAGGCGTTTTAGGCAGGCGTAATATAAGCCTAAAACGCCCATCCTGCGCTACGCTTTTTGTTTAAACCGTCTTCAGGTTATAATAGCTGCCATTACTAAGCCTTGGTCGATTGGCCAGGGCTTTTTCATTACTCCAAGGTGGCTTAATACCGCCGTTCCGTCCCAATAAAATCAAGAAACGGGGGTGTAGCCTCAGTGATTTTCAGGTGATTTAACTCAAAAATATGACTCAAAAACTTTATATTCAAACCAACGGTTGCCAGATGAACGAGTACGATTCCGATAAAATGCGGGATGTGCTGGGTGCCTCACATGGATTTGAATTGACTGACGATCCGAAACAAGCTGATGTCTTGTTGCTGAATACTTGCTCGATACGCGAAAAAGCGCAGGAAAAAGTCTTTTCGGCCTTGGGTAAATGGCGCAAGATTAAAGACAAGCGTCCCGACGTAATTATCGGCGTTGGCGGCTGTGTCGCCAGCCAGGAAGGTGCGGCTATTCAAAAACGGGCGCCGTTTGTCGATATCGTGTTCGGGCCGCAAACCCTGCATCGCTTGCCTCAGCTGCTGGATCAGGCGCGTAGCCAGCAAAAGCCCGTCGTCGATGTCTCCTTTCCTGAAATAGAAAAGTTCGATGCGCTGCCTGAGCCAAGAGCCGAAGGCCCGAAAGCCTTTGTTTCGGTCATGGAAGGTTGCAGCAAATATTGTACGTTCTGCGTGGTGCCTTACACGCGCGGTGAAGAAATCAGCCGTCCGCTGGATGATGTGATCGCCGAAATTACTGCGTTGGCCAAACAAGGCGTGCGGGAAATAAACCTGTTGGGCCAAAACGTCAATGCCTATCGCGGCGAAATGGATGATGGCGACATCGCAGATTTTGCGTTACTGCTGCATTACGTGGCGGCAGTGGAAGGCATAGACCGGATTCGTTTTACCACTTCGCATCCGATGGAATTTACCGACGCGTTGATTGAGGCTTTTGCCGAAATTCCGCAACTGGTTGACCATCTGCATTTGCCGGTACAAAGCGGCAGCAATCATATTTTAAAAATGATGAAGCGCGGACATACGCGCGACGACTATATTGAAATCATCCGCAAGTTGCGCGCGGTGCGCCCCAATATTTATTTGTCATCGGATTTTATTATCGGTTTTCCCGGTGAAACCGATGCCGAGTTTGAAGAAACCATGTCGTTTATCG
>JBAQYH010000662.1:0-9010 GCA_049299935.1 Methylobacter sp.
TTTAACGGTATTCAGAAATGGGGGTATCTCGTTCATCGAAGTCAAGACAACAGATCGTCTTCACGAGTCACAACTACGCTTTGCTACCGAAGTTGCCACCCCGCTGGGGCTAGAATGCCAAGTTGTACAAGTTCTTCCAGTAATATAAACAAGCACCTTTGTTGGCAGCACACCGTGGTAAATTGTATGTTTTAATGGTGGTGGTTTGGCCTTGGTCGTGTTGCTTGGCCTAACAAGTCGGTCAAAGGGACGCGCCGCCCGTTGGCGGTTTTGAAGTTTTGTTTTTTATCAAGGTTCGGTGGCTTCGCTTAAGCTCAGTGCTGTAGGTTGGGCATGCTGTTTATGCCAAACATTTCTATACTTTAAAATGGCGACGGATTTACTGCTATTGCATCACCGGAACCGGATGCCAAAATGTTGGGCAACGAAAAGATGTTGCCCAACCTACCGTGATCTTAGGATATGGTCAGTAATAACTTCCCGATATTGAGCGGATGAAATTTTTCCGTTCGCCCTGAGCCCTTCGGCTGCGCTCAGGAGAGCCTTGTCGAAGGGTGGGCGGAAAAATTTCGTCCCGCCGCGTCAAGCCGATCATGCTTCGACAAGGCCTTTAGTCCTGAGCGTAGTCGAAGGGTCAGCACGAACGGCTTGACGAGCGAAAATAGTGATTTTGGGAAGTTATTTTTAACCAAATCCTTAGCAAACAAATTTCTTGCCCAATTCAGCCGTCTTTTTTTGAAAGATACAACTCTTCAACCTGCTTTCTAGCCCACTCCGTCTTCCTTAAAAACTTCAAACTCGATTTGATGCTTGGGTCGTTATTAAAACATCTGATGTCGATCAACCTGCCCAGTTCGGCCCAGCCGTAATCGGCTACCAACTCTTCGAGGATTTTTTCCAGGGTAACGCCATGCAGCGGGTTTCGCGGTTGTTGGTCACTCATAATTTAATCTTCACGTTCATAACGTCGCTGCATCGCTTCTTCCCGGGCATCCTTGATTTCCCGCATGACACTGCGAACATCCGCCACTTTGTTGCTGGCCTTGAACCGGCCGGTCAGTTCGACTTGCGGCGTCAAATCGCCGCTTTCATACAGCTTCCATATCTCTTTGCCGTATTGGGTCGTGAGCAGTTCGGGAGCAAAGCGGCCGAAATAGTCGGCCAGATTGTCGACATCGCGTTCCAGCATCCTGGCCGCATTGTTGTTCGCCGCCGCATCAACCGCCTGGGGCAGATCGATGATGACCGGGCCGTTGGCATCAACCAGTATGTTGTATTCGGAAAGATCGCCATGCACCAGCCCGGCACAAAGCATCCTGACCACTTCCTTAATCAGCAAGCCGTGATATTCAAGCGCCTGCTCGCGGCTCAGTTCAAGATCGTTAAGCCGGGGCGCGGCGCTGCCGTGTGCATCGGTGACCAGCTCCATCAGCAACACGCCCTCGACGAAGTTATACGGCTTCGGAACGCGCACACCGGCGGCGGCAAGACGGTATAACGCGTCGACTTCGGCATTTTGCCAGACCTCTTCTTGCTGCTTTCGCCCAAACCGGGTGTTTTTCTCCATCGCGCGCGCCTGACGGCTGTTTCGCACTTTGCGCCCTTCCTGGTACTCGGCCTGCTTGTGGAAACCGCGCTTGGTAACATCTTTATAGACTTTGGCGCAACGTATCTCGCCCTCGGAGAGCACCACGTACACCGCCGCCTCTTTGCCGCTTTTTAACGGGCGGATAACCTCGTCGACGAGTCCGTCCTGCACCAGCGGTTCAATACTTTTTGGAGTTTTCATAGCCGCCCTTATACGCTGCCCTGGTAAAAGTTAAAAACATTAGCGACCTTTATCTTCGACATAAACCTTGATCCGGTAATTCTTTGATTGATATTTTACTTTATTTGTAGCTACTCAGCAGATGCTAAATTTAGTATAGAGCACGGATAACACTGATTAGACGGGTTTAAACCTAATGGTTTTTATGTTTAAGGGGACATTCATCCGTGTGTTCATCAGTCAAATCCGTGTTCTATTTTTCCAGCTGCCGAGTCGTTACATTGCAACCAGGCCAATGCGCCCTCCCCTGCAACGCGTCCGCCGGCAAAACAGGCGGTCAGCAAATAGCCGCCGGTCGGGGCTTCCCAGTCCAGCATTTCACCGGCACAAAACACGCCGGGCATCGCACGTATCATCAAATGCTCGTCCAGCGCCTCAAAACTGACGCCGCCCGCGCTGCTGATGGCCTCGTCAATCGGCTTTGCCGCGACCAGCTTGACCGGCAGCGCCTTGATTGCACCGCAAAGCCGAACCGGATCGTCAAAATCCGCTTTCGGCAAAACTTCCCTCAGCAAAGCGGCCTTTACGCCGTCGATGCCGATACGCTTGCGCAAATGATTGGCCATGGTGTGCTTGCCGCGCGGCGCTGAAATCCTGTCGATCAGGAACTGTTTGTCCTTACCGGGAGCCAGATCAAGGTGGATCAACGCCGATCCTGTTGCCGCAATCTGTTCGCGCAGCAGCGCAGACATCTTATAAATCAGGCTGCCCTCGACGCCATCGGCAGTTACGATCATTTCGCCCTGCCGGCAAAATTTAAATCCTGCGGAATTGGTAAAAGACGCCTGCACCGGCTTCAACGGTTGTCCGGCAAAACGGCTCTGAAAAAACTCGCTCCAGCCTACGTCAAATCCGCAGTTAGACGGCTGTAACGGTTCGATCGAAACCCCTTGCTGAGCTAGCAGCGGCACCCACGCACCTGTAGAACCCAGCCGCGCCCAGCTGCCGCCGCCCAGAGCCAGCACCGCCGCATCGGCGTTGATTTTCCTCTCGCCGTCCGGCGTTTGAAAGCGCAGTATGCCGTCATCCCAACCCAACCATTGATGGCGCATATGAAAGCTCACGCCGCCTGCACGCAACCGATGCAGCCATGCGCGCAGCAAAGGCGCGGCTTTCATGTCGGCAGGAAACACCTTGCCTGACGAGCCGATGAACGTCTCAATGCCTAAACCCTGCGCCCATGCCCGTAAAGCCTCTGGCCCAAACGCATCCAGCATCGGTTTGATAGAGGATTGACGGGAACCGTAGCGGGACAGGAACTTGTCGAACGGCTCGGAATGGGTAATGTTCATGCCGCCTTTTCCGGCCATCAGGAATTTTCGCCCCACGGAAGGCATCGCATCGTAAAGATCGACCTTCACGCCCGCCTGACTTAAAACTTCCGCTGCCATCAATCCGGCGGGGCCGCCGCCGATAATCGCAACGGTTCGGCGGTCACACGGGTTCCCCGGCACTCGCCTGTTACGCTCTGTTAAATTCATCGATGCATTACTGATTGTCTTGATCTCTACGATTAAATTGATTTATCTTTCCATTACTTGCAGAGCGCCTGCATACCAAACGGCAGCCATTATACAATACCCGCCAGCCCCTGAATTTATAAAATCAAACCCGCAATCGCATGAATCCCGTTAACGCCAACATTTTTAAAAACATACCGGACCGCTTACCGGAAGAACTGATTGAATCTATTTTCAAGCGGGATAATATTCAAATTGAACGCATTATATCCAAGGGTCATGTTACCCCGGCCGGACAATGGTACGACCAGGATTGGGACGAATGGGTAATGCTGCTTCAAGGGCAGGCAACCCTCCTTTACGAAAAAGACAATCAAGTTTTTCATTTAAGTGCCGGCGATTACCTGCTGATTCCGGCGCATACCAAACACAGGGTTGAATGGACACCGCCCGGCCTTAACACCCTATGGCTGGCGGTTCATCTGCGCTGATACTGAATAAAGGCGACTAATACCGGCACAGCCCCATTCGGTTAGGAATGAGCATGAAATAATTTGAACAACTCGCGTTGTAGATTTACAGCGGGAGTGCAAGCTTTGCTTGCGCTGGCAGGCGAAGCCTGCACTCCGGCTTTTGCCAACTTACTCAAGTTATTTCGTGCACGTTCCTTAGCAAAAAATATCAACCAGCGCCGTTATTCTTTTAACTGATGTTACGCACAGATGTATTTTTCCCGTTTGCCGCGCCGAGCACCGGAGCTTTTATCGAGAATAGCCCGTTAGGGGCGCGGCAGGGATGCCGTGCGTCAGCAGAGAGGCAGGAGCCCTTCTGCTGACCCTCGATAAAAGCGAGGAGCGCAGGAAGTAAGCGGCAACCGGGTCGCCTTTTCTTTGGTTACTTTCTTTTGGCGAAGCAAAAGAAAGTAACTCGCCTTCGGGTGCGAGAACCCGATTCAATCAACAGTCGCGCCAGCGACACCTTAATGTTAAAGCGGTCGAATTTCGACTAACTGCGTAACATCAGCTTTTAAATCGCAACGCCGGCTTTGCGTGACAACCATTAAGTCATGGTTAAGTTACGAAAGCTATATTAGCCCCACATCATTGCTGTTTTTCACTCCTCGTTTCGACCTTCACCCGAAGAAGAAATGACAATTCAATCTGGAATATCTTATGGAAACTCAACCCAACTGGGTCACCACCATCGATAGGATAATCGATATGGGCTTAAGCCACGGATTGGTGCAGCGCACAACCGAGGACGAGGTTTTCAATGGACGGACCATCCGTTTAAACGACAAACAGGTGCTGAATTTTGCGCTCTGTAGTTACTTGGGATTAGAGCAGGACTCCCGGCTCAAGCAAGGGACGATTGATGCGGTGACCCGCTACGGCACTCAGTTCGCCATATCGAGGGCCTATATGTCGGCAACGCCTTATGCCGAACTGGAAACGCTGCTTGAGGAATTATTCGGCGGTCATGTGCTGGCTACCCCGACCACGACCTTGGGGCATATCGCCGCCTTGCCGGTGCTGGTACAAAAAGGTGATGCGATCATCATCGACCAGATGGCGCACAACAGTCTCCAAACCGCTGCAACGTTGGTGCAGGCGCAAGGAGTTCCTGTCGAAACCTTGCTCCACGGCAACCTGGAATTGCTTGAGGAGCGGATCAATATCTTGAGCAAGCAGTATCGCCATATCTGGTACCTGACGGACGGCGTTTACAGCATGTTTGGCGACCTGGCCCCGGTAAAAGAATTAGGCAAGTTATTAAGCCGCTACGAACAGCTGCATCTTTATTTTGACGATGCCCACGGCATGAGCTGGATAGGCAAACACGGCAGGGGTTATGTGCTCGACAGCCTGCCCATTCAAGAACGGATGGTGGTTGCGACGTCACTGTGCAAAGGCTATGCTGCCGGCGGCGGGGCGCTTGTTTTTCCGAATGCGCAGATGCATCGGCGCGTTAAAAACTGCGGCGGGCCGATGATTTTTTCAGGCCCTATCCAGCCACCCATGCTGGGTGCGGCCATTGCTTCGGCCCGCATCCATCTTTCGCCGGAGATTAACCGGCTGCAACGGCAACTGCAAGATCGCATTTCTTTCTGCAACCATCTGCTTAGGGCATACGATATACCGGTAATCAATAGCTCCCAGTCGCCCATTTTTTACATCAAGTTAGGGCTTCCTGAGGTTGCCGGTGAAATGGCGAAATACCTGCTTGATGATGGCTTTTATACTAACCATGCCGTTTATCCGGCAGTATCCCGGCGGAAATCGGGCATCCGGTTTACGTTAACGGTACATTTTTCTGCTGTGGATATTCACGGCTTGGTTGAGGCATTCGCTCGCAATCTTCCCAGGGTTATGGAAACAAAATCCCGGAAGGCAACAGGAAAATGCGTTCCTTCGTAACAAATATCAAAAAGCTAAAATAATAGTAACCATTCAGCGCATTGAAAAATAGAACACGGATTAGGCGGATAAGCACCGATTAAAAATCCGTTTAAATCCGTCCAATCCGTATCATCCGTGTTCTATTAATCATAGTTACTGCTTCTGATAAGTCCCAATCAGTTCTGCCTGTCCAATAATGTGCCCCGTCATCACTTTTTCAAGCTGGGCCTTATCGGGATGATGCAGATCGGGCAATTCAATATCCAGTGCATAGAGTTTATGAAAGTAGCGATGCCGGCCAATGGGCGGACAGGGGCCGCCGTAACCGGTGCGTTTCCAGTCGTTTTTGCCTTGTCGAGTGCCAACAGGTAATTCAGAGACAGCAACGGCACGCGGCAGTTCTGTTGCCGTCGGCGGAATGTTATAGAGCAGCCAATGTACCCAGGTCATTTTGGGTTTGGCAGGGTCCGGCGCATCGGGATCGTCAACGATCAGCACCAGGCTTTTGGCGTTTTGCGGCAGCCCCGACCAGCTTAGAGCGGGCGAGCTGTCCTTGCCTTCACAGGTGAACGTTTTGGGGATTTCTCCCTGATGGACAAAGTCCGGTGATTGGAGGATCAAGGTCATGTTTTGCTCTCCTTCAGCCATTACGGCTGTAGTGAAAAAGATGCCGAACGTTAAAAGAATTAAGCTGATAAAACCAGATTGCTTGATTGAATTCATAGATTACCTCATGGCTAAAAGCCGTTTATGAAAGCATGATTGCGGGAAATAGCTGACATTCCGCCGTTCTGTCACAAAACGTGATTATTTAAATGGCAAAACCAACTTTGCTTCTCACGTCAGACGTACGATTGTTTTGTGTGGGTAGTTCGCAGAATGAGCTGAGCGCATTGAAGCGCATCTATCGACACCCATCCCGGCTGTACGCCTAACTGATTCCGAACATATTTAAATAATAAACCACAGCTTGCAATTGGCAGTTACGTTACCCGTTTTTTCCAGTTAACGTTCTGTAGACTAATAATTGATTAGTTTCTTAAATAAATAAACCAGTAAACCATACCCACAAATACACTGCCACCCATAATATTACCCAAAGTAACGGGTATTAAATTATATATAAAACCAACCAAATTCAAATTAGATAAGTCAATTGAATAGCCGACAATTTTCATAATTTCCTGGTTCGTCTTTGCCAGTATACCCGCAGGTATAAAATACATATTTGCAACAGAGTGTTCAAACCCAAGTGTGACGAAAGCAGTTATCGGGAAGATGATGGCTAAAATTTTATCGGTCACTGTGTGACAGGCAAAACATAACCATACCGCCAAACAAACCAATGCATTGCATAAAATCCCCGAGGCAAAAGCCTGCATAAAGCCTAAATTCACTTTACTATTCGCTATCATCACGGCTTTGGCACCCACCGCTCCATTACCCATTAACCAATGGCCGCTTAAATAAATCAGCAAAACAACGCCTAACGAGCCGCATAAATTACCGAAAAAAACCACTGTCCAATTTACTAAAAGTTGTTTAAGCGTAATTTTTTTATCGACATACGCCATGACTAACAGGTTATTGCCTGTGAATAATTCCGCACCCGCCACCACAACGAGAATCAAGCCTAAGCAGAATGCTAGACCGCCCAACAATCGGGTAATCCCCATACCCAGATTTGAGTCGTGCGTCACCACCGTAAAAAAAGCGGCTGCAAAGGCGATAAACGCACCCGCCAATAAAGCCAGTGCAAATACTCTTAATGGATCCGTAGCACTTTTACTGACGCTAACTTGTTCGATTCGATCGGCAATTTGTTTCGGTTTATAGGCATCGACATTAAAATTTTCCATCGCTTTATTTCCATTTTTTTATTGATTATATGGCCGGTTACTGAGCTCCATAACGATTATGGACATAATCATCTAACTGCGATATTTTATCGCTGTCATCTGAAACAACTTGCTTTATTACATCCCCAATACTGATCATTCCAACCAATTTACCTTGATCCATAACAGGTAAATGGCGCGTATGAGTAGTAGTCATTAATATCATGCACTGCTCGACAGAATCATCAGGATCAACACACATTGTATTGACATCAATCATCTCAGAAACCGGTGCTTGCAGGGAATGTTCACCTCTAACGATAAGATTTTGCAAATAACCACGTTCAGTAAAAATACCAAGAAAATTGCCATCCATATTAATCGCTATCGATCCAATATTATGGTCGACCATTATCTTTATGGCATCCAAGACTAATGCGTGTCCTTCAATTGAGAATATATTATTATTTTCCTTGGCGTGTAATATGTCCTTAACTTTACGTTTATTTCTCATCCCAGCTACTACGGAATCAGCAAGATCTTTGCTGCAATCCATGAGTGCCTTAATGAGTTTGGAAGAACTCTGAGAAAAATCGCCATCGGATGTCATTAATGATCTCGCTTTCGCCTTGTTATTTGCATTGCTATGAAGAACTACTTCAGCAGCAGCGCGGTGGAAGTGTTCATGGGCAATACACATCGATTCAAAGGATGGTAATCGGTTATACCGAACGCCATCACCGTAAATCCAGCGACCCAGATCACAAACATGGCAATCCCCTACCTTTTTAATGTCCTGGATAATGCCTTCTTCTATGTGCCTTTTTAGAGTCGTTTTCCATTGAGTGTGCGTTTCAATGGCATCATTGAATATATTCATTTTCTACTCCTTATTAACTAATGGATCATTAGAATCCTGTTTATTTCAAAAACATCTAAAGATTAGCGAATTAATTAACTCAATAAATTTCAGCCCCATCAATGTGCCTCAAACCGGAGAACCTAAAAGAGCCTCATACTTTCAGCAACGCGTAGGAGTGGTGCATCAATACCTACAGGTAATTGCATTCACCCTACAAATTCGTGTCCGCTCTTAAACCATAAACCTATCCTGACCGGCTGACAATTGTAGAAAAGACCTACAGACAAACAACTTTTCATTCGTTTAAACTCCTACCACTACAGCCGATTCTTGCGCGGCAAAATCAGGAGGTTGTGATCATGAAAAGGGTAAAACATCTTATTTTTTGGCTAGTGGTCATCGGCATTATTTTGCTGCTGTTTTCCAGCCATGTCATTGCTGAAGACGACTTTCACCGGCAACGCTATGCATTGGTGGAGATCATCAAGGCCGAGACGATGACGACCCGCGATTACCTGAATCAGGAATCGCTCGATGAGCGGGTTCTCGATGCCCTGCTGAAGGTGCCGAGACATGAATTTGTACCCGACAGTCAACGTCCCTATGCGTACGCAAACAGGCCG
>JBAQYH010000663.1:0-3039 GCA_049299935.1 Methylobacter sp.
ACTTAAGGCCAAGGACATTTTTAAGTTTTCCAGTACGGTCAGTTCTTTTTTTATGCCATCCAAGTGGCCGACATAGGCCATCTGCGCATAAAACGAACTGTCTTTTACCGCTTCGCCGCACCAGTTAATTTCGCCGGCATCGGGCTCGCGGAATCCGCATAAAATACGCAGCAACGAAGTCTTGCCGCTGCCGTTCTTGCCTTCCAGCAATAAAACCTGCCCTGAAACCAATTCGAAAGCCAGTTCTTCAAACAGTATCCGGTCATCGCGGATACAGCTTAAGCCTGTGCCTTCAAGAGAGTGTGTTGATTGTGTTTGCATTACTAAATGGGGTATTGCGCGATATGTCGAATTAATTTACCACGAAGGCACGAAGAACACGAAGTTATTGGGTGTTTCCTAATCGTCTCAATCTCAAGTCATTGGGAAATGATAGAGATGCTTCTAAGTATTTTCATTTGTGGCATTACAGCTATCTGGAAGGCAAAAAGAGTCCAGTCATCAGGAATCTTTTTGCTCTTTAAACCTTCGTGTTCTTCGTGGTGAATATTTATAACCTTAATTGGCAAGCAACCGCTGCCGCATGGTTTCATAAAGCAGCACACCGGTTGCAACCGACAAATTAAGGCTTTCCACCCTGCCCAGCATCGGCAATTTGACCAGCACATCGCATTGCTCCTTGGTCAACCGCCTTAAACCTTTGCCCTCGGCGCCCACGACCAAGGCCAAAGGCACCGTGAAATCGGTTTGATAAGCAGTCTGCGTGGTTTCGCCTGCCGCGCCCATGACCCAGATGCCCTGCTCTTTCAGCCAGCGCAAAGTTCTGGACAAATTGGTCACCTGATAAACCGGCACCGTTTCCGCCGCGCCGCTGGCCACTTTACAGACCGTCGGGGTAATTCCGGTGGCATTGTCTTTAGTGATAATCACGCCATGCACACCGGTAGCGTCGGCGGTTCTGAGACAGGCGCCAAAATTATGCGGATCCTGGACATTATCCAGCACCAGGAATAAAGGCGTTCCCTGTAACGTTAATACAGCGTCCTTCAGGTCGCTTTCCGATAACTCGCCGGGCATTTCGACTTCGATAACGATGCCTTGATGATTATTGCCTTCGGCAAAACGATCCAGTTTTTTCCGGTCGACTTTTTCCGGCTCTATGCCTAAGTCCAATAAATCATCGACCAGCTGCGTCAAACGCTTGTCTTGCCGCTGACCGTCTACCCAGGCCTTATTGATTTTTTTAGGGGAATAATCTAAAGCCGACTGTACTGAATGTATGCCGTATATTTTGCTTAACTTCATTTTTTACGACGTCTCTTTTTAGGTTTTTCCCTAGCAACTTGCTTTTGCGCCAGCTCAAAATCAATCTTCTTTTCATCCAGATCGACACGGGCAACCCTGACCTTGACGCTGTCGCCCAACCGGTAGTTGATGCCGGTGCGCTCGCCTCTTAACTGGTGGCTGGTCGCATCGAAATGAAAATAATCCTGCGCCAGATTGCTGATATGAACCAAACCTTCAACATAGATTTCGGCAAGCTCGACAAAAAAACCGAACGAGGTGACCGCAGAAATAATGCCGGGGAATTCCTCGCCGACCTTATCCATCATATATTCGCATTTGAGCCAGCTTACGACATCGCGGGTGGCGTCATCGGCGCGGCGCTCATTGGCGGAACAGTGCTCGCCCAGCACCACCATATCGGGAACCCCGTAGAAAAAGCTTTCCACCGGCTTGCCCTGCAAACAATGCCTGATCGCGCGATGCACCAGCAAATCGGGATAGCGGCGAATCGGCGAGGTAAAATGCGCATAAGCTTCCAACGCCAAACCGAAATGGCCTTTTAGCTCGGGGCTGTAGACGGCCTGTGACATCGAACGCAGCAATACGGTCTGGATCAGATGCGCATCGGGCCTGTCCTTAATTGAATCCACCAGATGCATATAATCCAGCGGCGTCGGTTTGGCGCCACCGCCCAAGCTCAAGCCCAGTTCGCCGAGAAAGGTTTTCAGGTTAAGCAGCTTGTCGGCGCTAGGGCCTTCGTGTATCCGCAGCAGTTTGGGCATTTTCTTGCCGTTTAAAAAACGTGCCGCCGCCATGTTCGCGGTAATCATGAACTCTTCAATCAATTTGTGCGCATCGTTGCGCACCACCGGTACGATCTTTTCGATTTTACGTTCCGCACCGAAAATAATCCGAGTTTCCTGGGTGTCGAAATCCATCGCGCCGCGTTGCTCACGGCTCACCCGCATAACCTTGTAAAGCGCGTATAGTTCCTGCAAATGCGGCATCAAAGCCTTATATTTCTCAGCCAATGCCTTATCGCCATCGACCAGCATTTTTGCCACATCGGTGTAGGTCAATCTGGCATGAGAACTCATCACTGCGTCAAAAAAGCGTGACCGGGTAACTTGGCCTTGCTCGTTAATGAGCAGCTCACAGACCATACAGAGCCGATCTACCTGGGGATTAAGCGAACATAAACCATTCGATAAAATCTCCGGCAACATCGGTATGACCTGTTCCGGGAAATACACCGAGGTGCTGCGCTTTTGCGCTTCCTTGTCCAGTTCCGAATTAATCTGCACATAATGCGAAACATCGGCAATCGCAACCAGCAGTTTCCAGCCTTTGGGCGTTTTTTGGCAATAAACGGCATCGTCAAAATCGCGGGCATCTTCGCCATCGATAGTGACTAAGGGGGTTTTCCGCAAATCGACCCGGTTTTCTTTGGCCGATTCAGGCACATCCTTTTTAAGCGGCTTGATCTCTTCCAGCAGCTCGTCAGACCAGTGATTAGGCAGCTCATAGGAACGGATCGCCATTTCGATTTCCATTCCCGGCGCCATGTGTTCGCCCATAACCTCGATAATCCGGCCGATAGGCTGATGCAGCTTGGTCGGTTGCTCGACAATTTCCGCAACGACTATCTGTCCTTGCTTGGCTTTGCCCGCGCCGCCCTTTTGGACCAGGATGGTTTGCGCTATATTTTTGTTGTCCGGCACCACGTAGATAAAGCCGTCTTCCTTATAGAGC
>JBAQYH010000664.1:0-3960 GCA_049299935.1 Methylobacter sp.
GAATTATTGCTGGTTGTCGTGCCAAGACATCCCGAGCGTTTTGGTGAAGTAAAAAAACTCTGTGAGCAGCAGCAGCTGGCTGTGGTGATGCGTACTTCCGATGATGTTTGTCATCAACATACCGATGTTTATCTGGCCGATACGATGGGGGAGTTAAGGATGCTTTATGCTGCCTGTGATGCGGCGTTTGTCGGCGGCAGCATGGTGCCCGTAGGGGGGCACAATATCCTTGAGGCCGCAGCGGTTGGGGCTCCGGTTTTGTTTGGCCCGTATATGGCGAATTTTAAAGAAATAGCTGAAAGAGTATTGCGGCAGGATGCGGCAATACAATGCCGGAATGAAAGCGCAATAATCGGTGCGATAATTGCTTTGCATGCGGATTCTGCATACAGGCAATCGTTAGCTGAAAAGGGCAGGGCATTTGTCCGGCAGAACCAAGGTGCGATCGCGAGTATTTTTGATATTCTTATTCAGGATATTTGATTTTAGCGTGGTCTTTATGGAAGGCCGCAGAAAATTAGCGTCAACGGCGCAAATAAGCCCTTATTGGTAGTAGAAGTCGATTTTGTTAATGAGGTGCTGCAACGCAGTGTCAAGCCGATATGAAGGCCGCTTTATTTCACAACCGATCCGGTATAGCTGTTTGGTGTGCTGGTGGGGAAGGGGTATGTTGTTGACTATTTCGAAGCAGGCAAGATGAACGCTTTTATCGGGCAAGATGATATTGCAGTCTGCATGCTGCTCGCCAATAGTTGCAAAATAATGTTCTTCAGTTGGGTCAATATAAGATAGGCCGGCAACACTAATGTCGGCTACGTTAAAGTATTCGTCGTGATTTTTATGCTGTATTTTAACGGGGATATTGATGGGGACTTTGACCCGGCGATTATTTCTTCGTTGCACCCATTCCATGCTTTCGGGAAGACGCGTCCTTAGATTGAATGTGTCATCTATATCATGCCTGCTTAAGTCTCTTAATGTAAAGCTGACGGCTATGCCTTCAAAATTGGCGGTGGCTACCAAGAAGCTTTGCGAGAGTAGATCTTTATTAAATTGCTCGTTTTGGAATCCGCCCAGAAAAACATGGTCGCCTTCGATGCGGGTGATCGTTGTCAAGAGAGTGCTTGCTGTAAATTTCCCCGGTACTTTAATGGCCAGCAAAGCGTTTTTACCGAACAGATGGTTCAGTTTTTTTCTGATGTCTTCCTGATTGACAAGGGTGAAGTCGTTATTCGCATTACACATAATTGTCGGCTCGGGAGAGCATTGGTGCTGTGGTGCAGAGTGGTTTGATTGAAGTGTCAGCATTTTATTTTACCGTCATGCGTCTGATAAAGTGTATCAAATGCCACTACCTAAGCAATAATACGGCCAAAATTAAATTTAATATTTATTTCAGTTGCTTATTTATAGCTCAGTTTGATTTTAGGGTTGTAAAAAGCGTGAATTGTAAGCGGCATCGCAAGATGTGCTTATTGAATGTGCGAAACATGGATAAAAAGGCAGGCCGGCGTTGGGATTTTGACGGCTAACAATACCCGACCGGAAGCACAACAGGTTTTAGTCATGCGCGGTTAATGTCGTTGGCTTTCTTTGTGCGATAATTATGCTTTTTAGAGTGCGAATATCTCCAATATTAGGGCTTTTTGTTGTCGTCTATAGCGCAGCAAAGCTCCTATTTTGAGGTCTTTCACGATTACATTGACGAGAGACGTTACATCATGAGTGAAATAAAAGATAAATCAGTTCAGGCCTTTATTGATGAACTGGCCAGTAAAGCGCCTACTCCGGGCGGAGGTAGTGCGGCAGCAGTAATGGGTGCCCAGGCCGCCGCTTTAATCAGTATGGTTTGCAATTTGACTATAGGCAAGCCTAAGTATGCTGAAGTTGAAGTTGAAATGAAGGCATTGCTGGAAAAATCGGAAGCATTGCGCGAAACGCTGACCGGTATGATCAAAGCCGACGTTGATGTTTTTGATCGTTTGATGGCGACATATGGATTGCCAAAAGATTCCGATGAGGAAAAGACGTCGCGTAGCGAGGCCATCCAGGCCGTGTTAAAAGAAGCTACCGTCGTTCCTTTGGAGTGCGCGAAGGCGTGTGCAGAGACGATTGCATTAAGCCGAATTGCCGCAGAAAAAGGTAATATAGGCGTAATCAGCGATGCCGGTGTTGCCGTAATGGCCGGTTACGGCGCGCTGAAAAGCGCCGCGTTAAATGTATATATCAATGCGGGCGGTCTTAAAGACAGAGTTTTTGCCGATGCCAAGTTAGCTGAGCTGGAAACGATTTTGAATGGCGTCGATGTTGCGGCGGAAGAGGTTTATCAAATCGTTAAAGCCAAGCTGTAAGCATTAGATTGTTTTTGATAAAAGACGAAGTTGTTTAAGTTCAGTGTGTTTAAGGGATGAATCGGCTGTATGTTGAGCCGGTTTTCACGGCCTGAAAAAAAATATCAAAAAATACGAAAAAAAATATTGACGACATAGGGATGCATCGTTATCATATGCAGCTCTTCCAGGGTGGTTGAGAAGTTAAGCAAGCCATTAAGGAGATCGTCGGGGTATAGCGCAGTTTGGTAGCGCGCCTGCTTTGGGAGCAGGATGTCGGGAGTTCGAATCTCTCTACCCCGACCAATTCAGCGCTTGTAGCTCAACCGGATAGAGCACCAGCCTTCTAAGCTGGGGGTCGCAGGTTCGAGTCCTGCCAAGCGCGCCATTCGCTGTACATTCCGCAAAACACCATATTATGGTGAGCGTAGCTCAGTCGGTAGAGCCCCGGATTGTGATTCCGGTTGTCGTGGGTTCGAGCCCCATCGTTCACCCCATTAAAGCAGTAGTTCTTCTTAAAGCTCATTGCTTTTTTTCAGTTTAGCCTCCAAATTTGACCGGGCCAATAATCAATTAGCCGCCAACGTTGAAAAAATTCAAGCGAATTTTTGAACGGGCTTTTCTCTGATAAGCATGACCTTAATTTATTGTCACCTGCCTTTTTTACGGGGCTTTTCGTGATAAAAATTCATTTTCCAGAATCAGATTTTGCCCTTTTTCGGCGCGAATAATTTCGCACCATACAAGCGTATGGGTAACACAAGTGTAAGGGGTCTCCTTTATTAACATTGTTTCTGGATTCGGTTTCAGCCTGCGCTAGACTTCTCTCATTAAATCGGGATTGAATTCCACGCACCATGCTTTGCCGGCCTAAATCGAGTATTTTAGCGCCCGGAAAGACCGCTCATTCTTTAGAAGTTAAAATTAAGCAAACTGAATAACACTTGGGCATGCAATATCGAATACAATCGGCAGGTTCTTTTTAAAGTGGCTAGTCGCTGTTTTAAATACAGTAGCTTAATGTTTAAAAATTATATTAACGATAAGCTCAAATTAGCACATTAAAAAGATCATGATTTTATTCTTACTTCATTAGTCAGAAGGTTATCAGTGCAAGCCGTTTACGCATCCAACAAACGCTATCAACATCTGTATCTTCAAGTCCTGACCGCCATCGTCATCGGCATTCTGCTCGGTCATTTCTACCCTGAAACCGGCGTCGCGATGAAGCCTCTCGGCGACGGTTTCATCAAGCTGATTAAAATGATTATCGCGCCGGTTATTTTCTGCACCGTGGTAACCGGTATTGCCGGGATGCAGGAGCTGGATAAGGTCGGCCGCGTCGGCATTAAGGCGCTGCTTTACTTTGAAGTCGTAAGTACGCTGGCGTTGGTTATCGGATTGGTTGTGGTGCATGTTATCCAACCCGGCGCGGGCATGAATGTTGACGCAAGCACATTGGATACCCAGAGCCTCACCGCGTATACCTCCGCGGCAAAAACACAGAATACCGTCGATTTTTTGCTGAATATCATCCCTGCCAGCGTAATCGATGCTTTTGCCAAGGGAGATATATTGCAGGTATTGCTGTTTTCATTGTTGTTCGGCTTTTCACTGGCCGCCATGAAGG
>JBAQYH010000665.1:0-7479 GCA_049299935.1 Methylobacter sp.
ATGACAGCACAACACACACGTACACATAGCATTGATGTAAGTTCAATTTTACGCGATCAGAAAAATACGGACACACCGAATGAAACTTGCATCAAAGTTGAAAATTTAAATCTTTTCTATGCGGAAAAGCAGGCATTGCATAGCGTTAGCATGGAAATGCCTAAGAAAAAGGTAACCGCCTATATCGGTCCCAGCGGCTGCGGCAAATCGACATTGCTGCGCTGTATCAACCGGATGAACGACTTGGTGGACAACGTTACCATTGAAGGCAGGATTCTGCTGGATAACGAAAACATCTACGACAAAACCGTTAACGTAGCCGCCTTACGCAGACGCGTCGGCATGGTGTTTCAAAAACCGAATCCGTTCCCCAAATCTATCTTCGAAAATGTCACTTACGGCCTTAGAATCCAGGGTATTAATGACAAGCGGATATTGGAAGAAGCCGTCGAAAACTCATTGCGCGGCGCGGCGCTGTGGGATGAAGTCAAAGACCGCTTGAACGATAACGCCTTAGGCTTGTCGGGCGGGCAGCAGCAGCGTCTGGTCATCGCCAGGGCGATTGCGATAGAACCTGAAGTGCTGTTGCTGGATGAGCCCGCGTCGGCGCTGGATCCTATTTCAACCTTAAAAATTGAAGAGCTGATCAACGAACTTAAAGAAAAATACACTATAGTTATTGTGACGCACAACATGCAGCAGGCCGCTCGGGTTTCGGACTACACCGCATTCATGTTTATGGGCGAATTGATTGAGATGGGGACGACCAGCGAGTTGTTTACCAATCCGCAAAAGAAACAGACCGAAGATTACATTACCGGTCGATACGGCTAATTGGAGCAAGCAATGGATAACAGCAAAATAGGGCATCATATATCAGGCCAGTTCAATAAAGAGCTGGAAGATGTACGCAACAAAGTTTTAACAATGGGCGGACTGGTTGAGCAGCAGATAGAACTGGCGGTAACGGCTTTCTCGACCGGCGACCTGGAAATGGCCGAACTGGTCATCAAACAGGATCACCAGGTCGATGCGCTGGAAATGGCTATCGATCAGGAATGCATGCAGATTTTAGCGCTGAGGCAACCTGCGGCATTTGATTTAAGATTGTTAATCACCGTAATCAAGGTTGTTAATGAACTTGAACGCGTCGGTGACATGGCCGAACGTATCGCCGAAATGGCCATACAATTGGCGGGCGGTGACAGCAACAAACATGACCAATACTACGAGCTGGAACACATGGCTGAATTGGTTCAGGAAATGCTGCACGGAGCTCTGGATGTATTTGCCAGGATGAATATAGAAGACGTAACCACGATTACCGGCTTAGACCAAAATGTGGATCGTGAATACGGCAGCATTATCCGGCAACTGGTTACCAAAATGATGGAAGACCCGAGAAATATCACCCGGATGTTGGATGTGCTCTGGATTGCCCGCTCGCTGGAAAGAATCGGCGATCATGCCTGTAATGTCTGTGAGCATTTGGTTTATATGGTCAAAGGCGAAGATGTGCGGCATTTGACCCAGGAAGAATTGGAAAAGAAGATGAAAGGATAAGAAGAATCGTAGTCCGGAAATAAGCCGGTTCGAGCGGGAGCGAGAACTGGCTTATTCCTGCGCACTCTCAGATTCTAAACTTATCAACCAACCCGGTAACCCTCTCGATTTTTTGCCTGACTGCCGCGCTAAACACTGCCTCCCCGGCAACCAGCTTGATGGTTTTCTTGGCTCGGGTAATTGCGGTGTACAGTAATTCCTTGGTTAACACCGGATTGATGGCTTCCGGCAGCACAATCAACACTTCCTCGAATTCAGACCCCTGGCTTTTATGGATGGTCATCGCAAAAACGGTTTCGCAATGCGGCACGCGGGCAGGCAGGTATTTTTTGACGCTGCCGTCGGCGCGCTGGAAAAACACCATCAATTTTCCGGTAGGGGCAATCCCTTGTGGTTGCCCTGACTGGGCAGGCACAAGGCCCGCCCCTATATTATCCGACATGCAAATGCCAATATCGCCGTTATAAAGATGCAGCGCCGGGTTGTTTTGCGTGACCATGACCGGCCGGCCCGGATACCATAAGCCGGACAAATCGATGCGCTGTTGCTCGGCCAGTTTTTGTTCAACCCGGTAATTAATGTCCGCAACGCTGTTTTTGCCCTGCCGGTTGGAGCACAGCACCTGAAAGCGGCTGAATGCCTGATAAATCTGCTCAAATCCGGCACCGGCTTTAATCAGCTGCAAATACTCCGCTTGCTGCGCTGCGACGTAATCGGTTAAATCTTCATCAAGGCATTGCACGGCTGAGTCCTGACCGTCACTTAAAATTTGCCATGCAAGTTCATCCTGCTGACGGTTGACCGCCTCGGCCAGCTCTTTTATCGCGCCGCCGAAACGGTGCGATTTCTTTAAGGTGTAAACGTTGTTTTGCAAAGTTTCGGCGATGGCTAAATCGGCCAGCACCGCGCCGGATTCGACCGATGCCAGCTGGTCCTTGTCGCCGAGCAGGATCAAGCGCGCGCCGGGTTTTAACGCATCCAGCAGCTTGCTCATCAAGGCCAGATCGACCATGGACGCTTCGTCAACCACGACCAGATCGTACACCAGCGGCTTATCGGCATGATGCCGGAAATACGGCGAAGGCGGCAAAGCGCCCAGCAGGCGATGCAAGGTGGTTACCGTTTCCGGGATGCGGTTTTTTATCGCCTCCGCACACGGCAGCTTCGCCTTGCTGAAACCTATCGATTCCTGAAGGCGCATGGCCGCCTTTCCGGTCGGCGCCGCCAATGCGATATGCAGCGGTTGTTCGGCCAATTCCTGCAACAGCGCCAGAATTTTAACGACGGTAAAGGTTTTGCCGGTTCCCGGTCCGCCGGTAATAATGCAAAATACCTGCTGAGCCGCCATTTTCGCCGCCTGACGCTGGTCGTCGGTTTCATCACTCGCATCGAAATAGCGATCCAGCATCGCGTCGAGTTGTTCGACCGGATGCTCGGCCTGGGTCATCGCCTTGATTTGCGTTGCCAGCCGGTTTTCGTAACTCCAGTAACGGTGCAGATACAGGCGGTCCTGCTCGATAACCAGGGGCAGAGGATTGGTTTGGCTCTTAGGATTTGGCTCTACCAGCCCGGAAGCAAGCAGCAACGCACGCGCCTCATCGTCTATTTGTATGCAGCTGTGGCCTTGGTTTTGCTCGTAAGACGCCGTCATCACTATAGTTTCGAAAGCCTGTTTTTGCAGGGGATCGAAATCGGTGCGCCGGCTAAGGAACCGGGCAAAGGCGAAATCCAGGCGGCTGAATGCTCTTTGTTCGGTTTGTGTTCCCGCATCAAAGTCGTAATCTATCACTTATCACCCCCCAACAACGCCGCCAACGCTTCAACCCGCTCAAAGTCCGGCCTGTCCTGATAAACGCCGCTCATAGGCTGATCCGGCTGCATGCCGCGCACGAACAAATAGCGCACGCCGCCGAAATGTGTTTCATAGTCGTAATCCGGCAAGCGCGTTTGCAGGTAACGGTGCAGCACGACCGTGTAAATCCAGTATTGCAGGCCGTAATTATGTTCGCGCATCGCATGGGTTAAGCTGTCGGGGCTGTAATCCGGCAGGCCGTTGGTTTTATAGTCCATCACGTAATACTGCGGAGCGGAAGCCGGATGCGCGCAGACAAGATCGATAAATCCGGTCAGATAACCGCACATTTGTTTGGCGGTCAACGGCTGAAAAGACGGTGTGTCATGCAAGATACGGTTGATCTGGACGGCGTCCATGGTTTGCATGGATAAATAAAACGGCATTTCCTTTAAACACTGGTTTTCCGCCAGATTCATCAGGCAAAAATCGGCATCGGTTGGGGACAGCGGCGTTGCGACCACGGCTTGCAACAGCTTGTCCAGCATTTGGGGGTGTTCCAGTTTTAAACCGTAGCGCTGGCAAGCCTTGTCCCTCTGGATTGAAATATCCTTGCGCTGGGCCACGTCGATGAACGCATTGTTTTCCAGCAGGTCATGCACGACATTACCGGTGTGCGCGCCTCTGGGCAATTCCGTTGCCGCGCTACCGGGCTCCGGTTTGGCAATCGGTAATTGCTCTCCTGCCTTGTCTTCCGGCAATTCCGGCGCATCGTGCCGGCTTAATGCCGACAAGGCCGTATAGCTGCTCATTTGCCAGCTGGTGTATAGCGATCTTCTACGTTTTTCGGCCTGCAATTGAGCGTGTGCAACGGTTTTGTGATAACTGCCCGTGGTGTCACCCGGCACATACAGCAACCGGTACTCTGCTTTATCCTGAAAGGCTTGCAGTTTCTCCTGTTGCTTGGAAAAATCTGCTCCTGAAAATTCAAGCAGCCAAGCCATCGCCGAGTCATTCGCCGTATCCTGCGAACGCACATCGGCCCAGGCAATATAACAGCGGTATTTGGCACGGGTAACCGCCACGTAAAACACGCGCAAATCCTCGGCCAGCTCTTCGTTTAATGCCAGTTCGCGGCGGCATTCAAAATCTTCTGAGCCCAAGTCGACTGCCGTTTGGCCGTTTTCATGGCATCTGATCAACAATCGCTCGCTGTTTAAACGGTCACTACGCTGCCAAAGATAAGGACAAAATACGATTGAATATTCCAACCCTTTCGATCGGTGCATGGTGACAATTTTGACGGCATCATCGTCGCTTTCAAGACGCAACTGCTGATCTTCCGCGCTGCTCGCTTTAGCCATCGCACTGCGTAGCCAGTCCAGGGTTTTATTAATGCCCAGATGCTCATCGACAGCGGCTTGCTGCACCAACTCGACCAGATGATGGAGGTTGGTCAGTTGCCGTTCCGCCATTGATGTTTTTGACATGTTGGCCCTGATTTTTTCCTGGGCCAGCAAATGCTGCATCATCGCCATCAGACCGGTTTGCTGCCAGTCATGAAAATAGCCGAGAAACCGCGACATCCAGACGTCCAATGCGATCTCGTTAGTGCTGAGCTGATAGAGCGTTTGTCCATCCAAATCAAACCAGTCCAGCGTCAAAGCCTGTTTGAGCAGACCGCTATCGCCGGGGTGAGCCACGGCCTGCAACAGGCTGTATAAGTCGCCCGCCTCCTGAGCAGCAAAAACCGACTCCGTGCTGTTTAACACCGAAGGCACTCCCGCTAGTCGCAATGCCGCCTGATAGTCCCTGGCCTGGGTATTGGTTCTGACCAGAATGGCAATGTCTTTGGGGTGCAAGGCCCGGCTCATGGGTTGCAGGGTGTAGCCGCCAGTCAACAACTCGACGACTTCATTGACAACGGCGATCCTGATTTCCTCAGCCGCCTTGCCCGCCGTCCAGTATCCCGTTTTGCTGTCGCTTTCCGGTAACTGCCACAGCACCATCGGTGCCGCCGCCTGTCCTGCGTAATGCAACTCGCCGTTATCAGCCGACAAGCCGGGCTTAACGTTGATAAACTCCAGGCCATCCAACAAAAATGCCCGGTCTCTTTGAAACAAGGCATTTACCGCTTCGACCAACTGCGGATGCGAGCGCCAGTTTTTGCCTAAGGTAAATTGATGCTCGGCCTGTTTTTGTGCGTCCAGATACGAATAAATATCCGCGCCGCGAAACTTGTAGATTGCCTGTTTAGGGTCGCCGATCAAATACAAATACTGGCTGGGGGATGCAAATAATGTAGAGAAAATATGCCACTGGCTATCATCGGTATCCTGGAATTCATCGATCAGGGCGACTTCAAAACGCTGCTGCAATTCAGCCGTCAGCAATGCACCTTTTTCGCTTTGCAACGCTTCGGCCAGGCGGCTGATTAGATCATCGAACGACAACACATTAAGCAGTTGCAAGCGTTTATCCAGCTCCTCACGCAAGCTGTCCAGCAGGGTTTTACGTAATACTAAGTTGATTTTTTTAAACGCCGCAGCCAGCGCATCGAAAGCCGAGGTATCGATTGCTAATTCGGCCAGATATTCGGCTTTACGTTGATCGCCGGTCTGGTTTTTATTGGTTCTGAATTTGTTGCCGTTCAGCGCATCCATCAACCCGTTTTGGGTCAATAAGGCAAATGCCTCGACATCGGGAATCTGTGTGGTCGTACCGTGCAGCCATGCACTCAGCGAGTCATAGTGAGTGCCAAAAGTATCGGTATAACCCGTCTTGAATTTTTCATCGGCGAAACAATTGCGCAAAACGTTTGCACACATGTCCAGCCGGTCTTTTGCAGAATCGGCCTGCTGTTGCAATTTTTTTAATGTGGCATCCAAACTCTCGCAAACCGGATAAACGCTGAACGGTGAATACGTTCCCAAGCCATTGCCGGGAAATGCGGCGACACTGGCAAGCAGCGCATCCGGGTTTTTAAAGCCCGCCGTTAATACCGCGACTTCCCAGGCTGAACGCTGGTAAATCTGCTTACGCCAAAAATCGTCCGCACAAGCCTGTTTGATCTCCGCCAGATCGCCGGTTAATTCGGCATCGAATAATTGCCCGCTCTCCAGCGCATGTTCTCTTAAGACGCGCTGACAAAAGCCGTGGATGGTGAATATTCCGGCCTGATCTATATCCAGCAATGCCACAGTCAGGCGCTGCTTGACCAGCTCCGGCGCTATGTCCAGACTAGCCAGCCAATCGATAATATTGCCGTCGATGTTTTCAGCATACCCATCTAAAGCACGTCTGGCCTCAGCCAATCTGGAGCGCACACGGTCTTTAAGCTCTTCGGTTGCCGCCTTGGTAAAGGTGACCACCAGCAATTTCTCAATGGCGAGGCCCTGCTCGACCACAAAACGCAGCACCAGCATCGCTATGGCATAGGTTTTACCCGTTCCGGCACTGGCTTCAATCAGGTTTACGCCTTTTAATAACTCGGTTTGAACCGGATCGAAATGGTTAATTTTCATGCGTAATCACTCAGTGCCCGTTAGGCGTTATTACCCAAAGCCCAACCAAGTCTTATCCCTTGAACCTGAGTTGGATGTTAAGGAGTATTCTCACTGAAAAAACTCCCGTCATGGAATTTTTTTCGTTGACTTCAGCATTCAAATTTAACAATCAAGCGCTTGTAATCTTTTCCACAATTCCTGTGCATAACTCTGTGCACAAGATAGAGATAACACCGTTCAGACCCGATAAAACCTGCCTCTTGGTTAAATTGTAGCATTTTTAGACAGGAGCTTAATATCCTAATAATCAATAGGTTACATTTAGGTGATTTTAATACGCAACGTCTGTATCGGTTGGTTTTAGCATTGATTAGCGTAAACGCAATCTGTGCATAAACAACGCCCGATAAGCCGATGAACTTAATTTTAACCAGCGACGTTTTTTTATCGCGCTCAAAGCCAGGGCCGTTGTTACCATCAGCTTTTGAGCTGAATCGAAGGCAAAAAAAAACCCAAGTGGTTAGACTTGGGTTTTTAATTTAAGAGCTTGGCAATTCCCTACTTTCGCATGGCAAACTGCCACACTATCATCGGCGCTAAACGGTTTCACTTCCGAGT
>JBAQYH010000666.1:0-1643 GCA_049299935.1 Methylobacter sp.
TTGCGCGGAGGATTCTTGTACAAACCGATCAGATGCTCCATCTTGGGAAAAAACTCGGGGTCGGAAATGTGGAGGAAATACCGCGACTGATGCGGCTTGAGCTTATTGCTCTTGAGTACCCGGTGCAGTGTGGATTTGCTTGGAGTAGCGCCGGCTCGATCGGGATGTTCTATCAGGTGAAGCGCGGCCCACCTCAACGTCCACCTCCCAACTCCCGCCAGGGGTCGAATCTGACAGTAAAATGCCACGAGCTTCAGATGGATTTCTTCCGAGTAAACACGCGGGCGGCCGCAACGATGACAGTCATTCAGATCGTTCGTTTCAGCTCCGCGGCGAATCCAGCGTCGGACCGTGGCAACGGAATATTGCACAGAAGTGGCGATGGCGTTGACGGCAATACCTGCTGCGGCCAAGACAAGGATTGCCTTGCGGCGTGGGGCTCTTTCTGTCGCTATTGGCGGCGGATATGCATGGCAAACTGCATCGTTGGATCCCTCAACAGGCCGGCATTCCAGTTCCTTCACGCCCCCCTTGATCTCTACCTGGTCCCGTGCTGACGAGAAGTGAACGTTCACATCATGCACCATCATCAGGAGTTTTTTTTAGCGTGGACACCAACTCCGGAAGTGTCTTCTTGATGCCGGCCAGTCCGAGCTTGTTCGAGTGCCAGCGAATCGTACGTGGCGATACGCCAGCATCGGTTCGTTCGTTCACCAACTTGGCCAACTCCTCGCTTGACGTCGAATGTCCGGTAACCGCACGGGCCGCGAACTGCTGGATTATCTCCGCTTTTTCCTCGGGTCCGACCTTGTAGTCCTGCTCCTGACCACGGCGTTTGTCGATCAACGCGTCCGGAACGTCGCCGCGCGCCAGTTTCGCGGCCAACTCGCGGCAATGCGCGGGGCAGACGCCTAACACCGACGCCGTCTCTTGAACGGAAAGCAGTTCAGAATTAAGAAGCGACAGCAAGATGGTCCTTGCCTGGATCTTATGCGAAGCTGGGATCTTCACTTCATTGGCATCACCGCCGAAAGCAACAACACACCACTCATCCTCGCGCCGCGTGGAAACATGCACGGGAGCCACAACGGTCCGTGGGATGACTACGGCATCCGACCGCCGGCGATCTTGAAAGGCCGCAAAACCATCCAGTAAAACGACACTCACAGCCGTCTTTACCGATTCCTGTGGCATGCCCGTCACAGAGGCTATGCTCCCGCGCTTTGCCCCAAGCAGGTATAGCACGAACACTATGATTCTTTTCAGTAGCCCTGCCGGGAAAACCAGTGCGGCCCTCTTCATGCGTTCCGCAGATTTCTCGGGTGAGAGCTCAAGGTCTCGGCAATCCATGATTTATGACTCCGCGTTGTATTACACCCATATTGTGCTCGCCGATTGCCTATAGTTCACCAATATTACTGGCGATAATAGCTCATTACTGGGTGTAATACAATCGCAATTTTCCAGTATTCTAATTGCCGAAATTCAGTACCTTACTTCCGGGACAGGCTACTAGCTCCGCGGAGGCTCGACGATGGCGCGGATATAGTTGATGACGGCCCAACGGTCGTCAGGGGCCACGGTGTGTGCCAGGGGCGGGTGCCGTTTGTAACCCAGGCTGATCGTGTAGAACAGCATTCCGT
>JBAQYH010000667.1:0-3137 GCA_049299935.1 Methylobacter sp.
CTGCACAACATGCTCGTTATTAGGCCCGCAAAAATCATCGCCCAACTGATCCAATATATAGCTGATCGTCTGTTTAATGCGGGCGGCGTGGCCTTTATCGATATGATAACGATCCGCCAAAGCCTGCACGGTTGCGGAGCGAATATCATGATCGTAAAGCCGTCCCAGTAAATCCTGGATCAGCCCTTCCCTCAGCGCGCCGTCGGAAACGGTCATTTGCTCGATGCCTAAGCTCTTGAAGGTGGCATAGACAATCGCGACACCGCCGGGGAATACCGGAAGACGCTCAGGATCAAGTTCCGGCAAGTTAAGCTCATCGACATGACTGCATTGGTTGATGTGGGCGACCAGATGCTCCAGGCCTTCCCTGGTTATGCCGTTATTGCTCCAGTTTTTGGCTTGAAGGACCTTATCAATGGCTTTTAAACTGCCTGATGCGCCGATGGCCTCGTCCCAGTTCTTGCGCTGGAATTGTTTCTGGATCGGTTCAAGCTGCTGCTGCGCGAACAAAGTTGCCTGGATGAACGCATGCTTGGAGAGCTTGCCATCCTTAAAAAAAGCATTGCTGACCAGTACGCAACCCATCGGCGTACTTTCCTTTATTCTGGGCGTATCGCCTGAACCGATGATGTATTCAGTGCTGCCGCCGCCTATGTCCATCACCAGGCGCAGGTTGGCGTTGCTGCCCAGGCTGTGCGCAACGCCCTGATAAATCAAGCGGGCTTCTTCGATGCCTGAAATGATATGGATAGGATGATTGAGCGCTTTTTCAGCCTTTTCCAAAAACTGTTGCGAGTTCTTGGCCTGGCGCAAAGTGCTGGTGCCGACCACACGGACACTTTCCGGCGGAAAGTTGCGGATTCTTTGGCCGAACCGTTCCAGGCAACCTAAAGCCCTTTCCTGGGTATTAATATCGAGGTAATTTCTTTTGTCCAAGCCGGCCGCAAGCCTTACCATTTCTTTAAGGCGGTCGAGCGTTTGTAAATTCCCGTTAGTTAAACTGCAAACAATCATGTGAAAGCTGTTAGACCCAAGGTCTACAGCGGCAACAATTTCAGGGGGGGTCTTCGGCACGAGTTATCCAGTTTTGTCTATGAAGCGTAATAATATCTGATAAAATCACACGGTTTTAGTCATCCAAACACCTGGATGCTGCGCGTAATCCAACTTACGTAATTTAACTTATTTGAAGGCTTCCGTTAAGTGTTAGTTTCAGCATGAATGCATTATCCCTGCGTAATCTTAAAAAAACCTACAATAATGGCTTTGAAGCCCTTAAGGGCATCGACCTTGATGTTGAGGCCGGCGATTTTTTCGCCTTGCTCGGGCCCAATGGCGCCGGCAAGTCAACGGCTATCGGCATTATCAGCTCGCTGGTCAACTCCACATCCGGCTCGGTCAGCATCTTCGGGCATGATTTAAAACAGGAACGGGCAAAAGCCAAAAGCTGCATCGGCCTGGTTCCGCAGGAAGTCAATTTCAACCAGTTCGACACCGTCAAGAATATCCTGCTCAATCAGGCCGGTTATTACGGCACGCCGCGCAAGCTCGCGCTGCAACGCACCGAATACTGCCTTAAGCAAATGGATTTGTGGGACAAACGCGATACCGTATCCAGGCGTTTGTCCGGCGGCATGAAGCGCCGGGTCATGATCGCCCGCGCCCTGGTGCATGCGCCCAAATTATTGATTCTCGATGAGCCGACCGCCGGCGTCGATATAGAAATACGCCGCTCCATGTGGCAAATGATGCAGGAAATCAACCAGCAAGGCACGACCATCATTTTAACCACGCACTACCTGGAAGAAGCCGAAAGCCTGTGCCGCAACATCGCCATCATCAATCACGGGCGGATAGTCGAAAACTCCGACATGGCGAGCTTGCTGGCAAGGCTGCATGTGGAACATTTTGTCCTGGACCTGGCCCGCCCCATTACTGCGGCGCCGGAGATTGAAGGCTGCCAAATCGAACTCGTAACCGACAAAACCCTGAATGTTGCCGTACCTAAAGAACACGGGCTTAACAGACTATTTAGCCAGTTAACCGCGCAGAATATCGAAGTCATCAGCCTGAAAAACAAATCTAACCGGCTGGAACAGTTATTTATGGATTTAATCGACTCAAACCCGGCAGGAGCAAAACAATGAATTACTCCATTGCCTTTAGAACCATCGTCGTCAAGGAAATATTCCGGTTTATCCGGATCTGGCCGCAAACCTTGCTGCCGCCCGCCATCACCACGGCGCTGTATTTCCTGATTTTCGGCAAACTGATCGGCGACCGGATAGGCACCATCAGCGGCTCCAGCTACATGGACTATATCGTCCCCGGCATTATCTTAATGTCGGTCATCAGCCATGCGTACGCCAACGTCGTGTCATCGTTTTATTCGACCAAATTCCAGCGCAACATCGAAGAGCTGCTGGTTGCACCGATACCCAACTGGGTGATTTTGGGCGGCTATGTGGGCGGCGGCATTATCCGCGGCTTACTGGTCGGCGTGGTAGTGGCCTTAATATCCATGCTGTTTGCCGAGATCAAGGTCAACAATATCGCCATTGCCCTGTCCATCGCCGTGCTGACCGCCACCGTATTTGCGTTGGCCGGTTTTATCAATGCGATACTCGCGGAGAGTTTCGACGATATTTCGATTATCCCTAACTTTGTATTAACCCCGTTAAGCTACCTGGGCGGCGTTTTCTACTCGGTCGACATGCTGCCCGGCGTTTGGCAGTCCATCTCCATGGGCAACCCCATTTTGTACATGGTCAATGCCTTCCGTTACGGCTTGATAGGCGTGACGGATATTGATATTCAGACGACCTTCATCATTACCGGCGGGTTTATTGTCACCTTAATCCTGTTCAGCCTGTACCTTTTGCATAAAGGCATTGGGATTAAGAATTAGCGCAACAGCTATATTTTAAACAGCCAGGTTTTTCGGTTTTTTTCAAAAAACAGTTGGAATTTCATGGCCATTAAAGCTTGCATAGTAACTACTCAGCGCGAAGCACAACATCCCTCTCCAGCAGGAGGGGGAGTGAGTTCTCCGCGATTTCCGATTCGCTGAATAGTTACAGAATTTCCATCCCAAGCTCTGCCCTCATCTTTATACCCAAGTGTCTGCGGTATACCCC
>JBAQYH010000668.1:0-5951 GCA_049299935.1 Methylobacter sp.
ATTGAGGGCTTTCCGGGGTTGAAAGGAATGGATCTGGCGAAGGAAGTCACTGTTGCCAGACCTTATGAATGGACTGAAAATATTTGGCATTTGCAGAATGGACATACGCAAGCCGAAAATCTCACTAAACACGTTGTCGCTGATGACTTCGGTGTTAAACGCAATATTCTCAGGTTATTAGCTAACCGCGGCTGTCGTGTTACCGTTGTTCCTGCTACAACACCGGCTGAAACAGTATTGGCGATGAATCCTGACGGCGTTTTTCTGTCCAATGGTCCTGGCGATCCTGAGCCGTGTACTTATGCGATAGAGGCTATTAAAACGATACTGGAAAAGAAAGTGCCCGTATTCGGTATTTGTCTGGGGCATCAGTTATTGGCTTTAGCCAGCGGCGCAAAAACCGAAAAAATGAAGTTCGGCCATCACGGCGCTAATCATCCGGTTCAGGAAATAGCGACGGGGCGGGTTATGATCAGCAGTCAGAATCATGGCTTTGCGGCCAATGAAGACAGTCTACCCGCTAATGTAATAGCGACTTACCGTTCATTGTTTGACGGCAGCTTGCAGGGTATCAAGCGGACGGATTGCCCTGCGATGAGTTTTCAAGGCCATCCTGAAGCAAGTCCGGGCCCTCATGATGTGGAGTCTTTATTCGATGAGTTCATCGAGATGATGGAACAAGTTTCGTAGGTCGGATTAACGTAACCTAATCCTCATAAACATCAACTTAAGCGGAAAGGCTGTATATTCAATCAATAAATTGATTAATACACCACGAAGTTCACGAAGAAAAGCCGAGGTAAAAACTTCGCGTCCTTCATGTCTTCGTGGTGATAATGTCTTAAACTGATGCTGATTGGGGTTAACGTAACCTGACAACCGTATTACATAACTAACAGCAACATAAATGGTAACGCATACAACATGCCAAAAAGAACCGACATAAAATCGATTTTATTACTGGGGGCGGGCCCCATTGTTATTGGTCAAGCCTGTGAGTTTGATTATTCAGGCACGCAAGCCTGTAAAGCGTTACGGGAAGAAGGTTATCGCGTTATTCTGGTGAACTCTAATCCTGCGACGATTATGACCGACCCGGATATGGCGGATGCGACTTATATCGAGCCTATCGACTGGCAGACCGTAGAAAAAATCATCGCCAAAGAACGCCCCGATGCGATATTGCCGACCATGGGCGGGCAGACTGCATTGAATTGCGCGCTGGACCTTGATGCCAACGGCGTTTTGGAAAAATACGGCGTTGAGATGATCGGCGCGACCAAAGAAGCGATTAACAAAGCCGAAGACCGTGAATTGTTCAATCAAGCGATGCGCAAAATCGGTTATGAAGTGGCAAGATCAAAAACTGCACATTCGATGGAAGAGGCTCTGGCTGCTCAGCAGGAAGTGGGTTATCCGACCGTTATCCGTCCTTCATTTACGATGGGCGGCAGCGGCGGCGGCATCGCTTATAACAAGGAAGAGTTTGTTGAAATTTGCGAGCGCGGCCTGTATTTGTCGCCAACCAACGAGTTATTGATTGAAGAATCGGTGCTGGGTTGGAAAGAATACGAAATGGAAGTGGTGCGTGATTCCAAGGACAACTGCATCATTGTCTGCTCGATTGAAAACTTCGATCCGATGGGCGTACATACCGGCGATTCGATCACCGTAGCGCCGGCGCAAACGTTGACCGATAAGGAATACCAGATTCTGCGTAATGTCTCGCTGGCGGTATTGCGCGAGATCGGTGTCGATACCGGCGGTTCCAACGTACAGGTCGCGATTAATCCGAAAGATGGCCGGTTGATCGTTATCGAGATGAACCCGCGCGTATCGCGCTCATCTGCGTTGGCATCCAAGGCAACCGGTTTCCCGATTGCCAAAGTGGCGGCGAAACTGGCGGTTGGTTACACGCTGGATGAATTGAAAAACGAGATTACCGGCGGCGCGACGCCGGCATCGTTCGAGCCGACCATTGATTATGTGGTCACTAAGGTTCCGCGTTTTACCTTTGAAAAATTCCCGCAAGCGGATGACCGTTTGACCACGCAGATGAAGTCTGTCGGTGAAGTCATGGCTATCGGCCGTACTTTTCAGGAATCACTGCAAAAAGCCCTGCGCGGATTGGAAATCGGCATCAGCGGTCTCGATGAAATTATCGATTTGAACCGCGAAGACGCCCGGGAAAAAATGCAGCGTGAAATGCGCCATCCGGGGCCGGATCGTTTGCTCTATGTCGCCGATGCATTCCGTAGCGGCATGAGCCTGGAAGACGTGCATGAGGCCAGTAAAATCGATCCCTGGTTTTTGGCACAGGTTGAGGATTTGGTGATTACTGAAAAATCATTATCGACCAAAACCTTGTCGACCCTGAAAGCAGGGGAACTGTATAAATTAAAGCGCAAAGGCTTTTCCGACCTTAGATTGGCCAAGCTGCTGGATACCTCCGAGTCTGAGGTGCGCAACGTTCGGCACAAACAGAACATTCGTCCGGTCTATAAGCGCATCGATTCCTGCGCAGCCGAGTTTTCGTCCGACACAGCTTATTTGTATTCGACGTATGAGGAAGAATGCGAAGCGCGGGTTTCCGATAAAGAGAAAATCATTATTCTCGGTGGCGGACCTAACCGTATCGGGCAAGGCATCGAGTTCGACTATTGCTGTGTGCATGCCGCATTGGCTTTGCGTGAAGACGGCTATGAAACGATCATGATCAATTGCAATCCTGAAACGGTTTCTACCGATTTTGATACCTCGGACCGCTTGTATTTTGAGTCGCTAACGTTGGAAGATGTGCTGGAAATTGTGCATATCGAACAACCCAAAGGCGTGATTGTGCAATACGGCGGTCAGACACCGCTGAAATTGGCGCGCGCATTGGAAGCGGCGGGTGTGCCCATTATCGGCACATCGCCGGACTCGATCGATTTGGCTGAAGACCGTGAGCGCTTCCAGAAATTACTGGAAAGACTGAATCTAAGGCAACCACCCAATGCGACGGCTCGCTCTGTCGAGCAGGCGATTAATGCGGCAAAAGAGCTGGGTTACCCCTTGGTTGTTCGCCCTTCCTATGTTTTGGGTGGTCGGGCCATGGAAATCGTCTTCAATGAAGAGGGTTTGCAGCGTTATATGAAAGAAGCGGTCAGTGTTTCCAATGATTCGCCGGTATTGCTGGATCGATTCCTTGACGATGCGGTCGAAATGGATGTTGACGCCATTTATGACGGGGAGCAGGTATTGATCGGCGGCTTGATGGAGCATATCGAGCAGGCAGGTGTGCATTCGGGAGATTCCGCGTGTTCGCTGCCCCCTTATGAGCTGGCGCAGGAAATTCAGGATAAATTGCGCGAACAAGTGACCAAAATGGCGGAAGCTTTGGGCGTTGTGGGGTTGATGAATACTCAGTTTGCGATTCAAGGAGATGATATTTATGTACTTGAAGTCAATCCAAGGGCTTCGCGTACGGCGCCGTTTGTATCCAAGGCAACCGGTTATCCGCTGGCTAAAATTGCCGCGCGTTGCATGGTTGGACAGACCTTGGCGCAACAAGGCATTACCAAAGAGCGCATTCCCGGTTACTATTCGGTTAAAGAAGCAGTGTTTCCGTTTGTTAAATTTCCAGGCGTTGACCCTTTATTGGGCCCTGAAATGAAATCAACCGGCGAAGTGATGGGGGTGGGTAAAACCTTTGGTGAGGCTTTTGCCAAGTCTCAGCGCGCTGCCGGTGTCAACTTGAATCACAGCGGTAAAGTGCTAATCAGTATTCGTGATGCAGATAAAGCTAAGTTGCCTGATGTCGCCAGAATGCTGGTCGATAAGAAATATGAAATTGTCGCCACCGGCGGCACGGCAAGGTATCTTAAAGACGCGGGCATTCCTTGCGAAGTGGTTTATAAGGTCAACGAAGGGCGGCCTAACACGGTTGATATGATCAAAAATGATCAGATTCAGCTGATTATTAATACGACTGAAGGCACGAAAGCCATTTCGGATTCATTTACGATGCGCAGAGAAGCCCTGCAGCACCGCGTAACTTATTACACGACAATGGCGGGTGCAAGAGCCGCCTGTTACGCGTTGGGTGAATTAGATGCAGGCGATGTGAATTGCCTGCAGGATCTGCATAAAAGCCTGATTTAAGGCGCAAGGCTAAAAGCTAAAAGAGCGGCGTCTTTCGCCTTTAGTCTTTCGCCTAAAAAATAATTATTGGAGTTTTAAAAAATGATTAAAGTACCTCTCACCGTCAAAGGTGCAGAAAAATTACGCGCCGAATTGGAAGAGTTAAAATCGGTTGTACGTCCGCGTATCATTGCATCAATTGCCACGGCTAGAGCGCATGGCGATTTGAAAGAAAACGCCGAATACCATGCTGCGAAAGAGCAGCAAAGCTTTACCGAAGGGCGTATTTCTGAAATTGAAGGCAAACTATCTAACGCGCAAATTATCGACGTTACCAAAGTGGATGCCAATGGCAAGGTGGTATTTGGCGCGACAGTGGAAATTGAAGATATTGAGTCCGAGAAAAAGGTGACGTATCAGATTGTTGGTGAAGATGAGGCTAATATCAAGGAAGGCCGTATTTCAATTGGTTCGCCAATTGCCAGGGCCTTGATCGGTAAAGAAGTTGAGGATGTAGTCACGGTTAAAGCACCGGGCGGCGATATTGACTATGAAATTCTTTCGATTGAATATATCTAGGCTAAAGGCTAAAGGCTAAAGGCTAAAGGAGATGTATTTTTCCTTTCGCCTTGCCCCCTTTGTCTATTTCATTTGTCAGGGTTCAATCTGTAAATAACTGCAATTTGGCCAATATTCTGAATGAGCTCTGCTCCCGTTTCAGCGCAGATTTTTTCGCTGATTTGCTTGCGATCGTCCCTTTCAGCGCGTATTCGCACTTTAATCAGTTCGTGGCTGTCGAGCGCCAATTCAACCTCTGCCAGCACAGCCGCTGTAAGTCCTGATTGTCCAATCATAATGACGGGTTTTAAGCTGTGCGCTTGAGCTCGAAGTTTTTTCTTATCTGCAGAGTTCACTCTTTATTCCTAAATCAAAAGCCTAAATTTTACACTAAATTATCATTATGGGACGAAGTAAAAGTAGCAGTCGTTGGATGCAGGAGCATTTTGCTGACGAATACGTCAAAATGGCGCAGGCCCAAGGTTATCGGTCGCGCGCGGTGTTTAAATTGAAAGAAATCCAGGAAAAAGATCAGCTTATTAAGCCGGGGATGAATATTATCGATTTGGGTGCTGCTCCCGGCGGATGGTCGCAGTTTGCACGGCCGATGATCGGTAAAAAAAACAAGATTATTGCGTTGGATATTTTACCGATGGACCCGATTGAGGGCGTCGATTTTATACAGGGCGATTTTCGTGAGCAAGCCGTTCTGGATCAATTGTATGCTGTTCTTGATGGCGCTCCGGTCAATATGGTGATGTCGGATATGGCGCCAAATATGAGCGGCAATAAGGGGGTAGACCAGCCCAGTGCTATTTATTTGGGGGAGTTGGCTTTAGAAACGGCCAAGACGGTGTTGACAAAAGACGGTATTTTTCTGGTTAAGTTATTTCACGGTGCCGGTTTTGAGGAGTTTTTTAAGGAGGTTCAGCAATCCTTTGCCAAAGTGGTTATCAGAAAGCCGAAAGCATCAAGACCTCGAAGTAATGAAGTTTATATTTTAGCTAGGGGCTTTAAATAATCTTTTGTTGCCCTCATAGTTGTGGGACGAGGTATATCAGGTAATATGAGCTGGCGAGTTTCAGATAAATAACGACAGTCAGGAAAGTAAACTCCTGATATAATTACTCAGTTTTTAAATCGAGAGCCGATCAGGCCCAGGATGTGTAAATTGAACGATATGATAAAAAATATAATCCTATGGGTCGTCATTGCAGTTGTATTGATGTCCGTTTTTAATAATTTTGGCCCGCAAAATGACCGGTCTGACT
>JBAQYH010000669.1:0-3367 GCA_049299935.1 Methylobacter sp.
TGGGTAGTGGCGACGGCATTGATTTCGCGCAGTTCGTTGGCGGCGCGCTGACGCAGCAAAGGCGAATTGGAAGCAGCGGCGGCAACGCTCGTATTGATGATCCATGCCCAGGGTTCGATGCCTGCACGTCGCAAGTCAACTTGCAGGTTTGCGGCCTCCAGAACCGGTGTGGTTTCGGCCAGTGTGACAATCAGCACCTTGGTCCGTTTAGTGTCCTGCAATTGCATCATCGGCGTGGTGTAGTGCAGCCCGGAGCTGCCCATCTGACGCGAAATTTCACGGTGATAAGCGCCGGTCGCATCCAGCAGCAGCAAGGTGTGTCCGGTGGGCGCGGTATCCATCACCACGAACTTCTTGCCGGCTTCCCGGATAATGCGGGAGAACGCCTGGAATACGGCAATTTCTTCGGTGCAGGGCGAGCGCAGGTCTTCTTCCAGCAGCTTACGACCTTGCGCATCGAGCTTTGCGCCTTTTGTCTCCAATACATGTTGACGGTAGCGCTCGGTTTCGGCTGCCGGATCGATGCGGCTTACGGTCAGATTGTCGAGAGAGCCGGTCAGCGTTTCGGTCAAGTGTGCAGCCGGGTCGGATGTGGTGAGATGCACTGGCAGCCCACGATGCGCCAGCTCGACGGCGACCGCCGCTGCCAGCGTGGTTTTGCCGACGCCGCCTTTGCCCATCAGCATCACCAGGCCATGACCGTCTTTGGCAATGTCATCGACCAGTTCGGAAAGACTGGGTTCGTCGAGCTCGATGGGGGAGTCCACACCGACGTGTCCTTGCACGGGTGTGTCAACCAGCAGCTGGCGCAGGGCATCCAGTCCAACCAGATTGAACGGCTTAAGCATGACCTCATCACAGGGTAGTCCCTTCAAAACTTCGGGAATATTGTCGAGCGCGGTCTGTTCACGTTCGTGAATAGCAGCGGCTAATGGGTCATTATCGGCCTCCGTGCGAGGCAGGATACCGTTGACGACCAGATACTGCCGCTGAAAGCCAATCGCAGCCAGTTCTTCATGCGTGCGTGCGACCTCGCGCAAAGTGGCTTGTTGGGCACGGGATACTAGAATCAGCCGGGTGCGGGTCTGATCGGCCAGCGCATCCACTGCCGCCTTGTATTGCTCCCGCTGCTTTTCCAGACCGGCCAGCGGGCCGAGACAAGAGGCATCGCCTTTGCCTTGTTCAAGAAAGCCGCTCCAGGCGCCGGGCAGTTGCAACAGGCGTATGGTATGGCCGGTGGGTGCTGTATCGAAAATGATGTGATCGTAATCGGAGGTCAATGTCGAATCGGTCAACAGCGCGGTGAATTCGTCGAACGCCGCGATCTCGGTGGTGCAGGCACCGGACAGTTGTTCTTCGATGCCTTTCACCACCGTCTCCGGCAATATCCCGCGTACCGGGCCGACGATGCGGTCGCGATAAGCTTGGGCGGCTGCTTGCGGGTCTATTTCCAGCGCCGCCAAGCCAGACACAGCCGTAATATCGGTGATCTGATTGCCAATGGAAACACCGAAGACTTGGCCCACATTAGAGGCGGGATCAGTACTCACCAGAAGCGCTCGTCGCCCACTTTCAGCCAGCTGAATCGCCGTGGCGCAGGCAATCGAGGTTTTGCCTACGCCGCCCTTGCCGGTAAAAAACAAAAAGCGCGGCGGTTGCTCGAGAAAATTCAGTTTGGTCATGTTTTAGCAACAACTGCTGCCGCTGCAACAACCGGATTGGGGCTTTGGTTCCGCTTCGGCAATCCCGGCCCAACGCGTCAATTCGGCACGGTTCGGATAGCGCCCGGCCAACGCCACTTCGCCATCGACCAGAATCAACGGCAGCGCTTCGGCGCCGGAGCGCTCCAGAAAACCTTTCACGACAGGGTTTTCGGCAAAAACCATGGGTTGCTGGGCCAAGTTGAAACGCTCGATCTGGGCGCCGTTTTGCTTGGCCCAATCGACATCGGCGGAAAAGTCGACCAATTGTTGATCGACGTCCACGCCGCAGACGCCGGTGCTGCAACACAAGGCGGGATCAAATACTTGAATAGTAGTCATGATGTATCTCTCCTTAGAGCTTAGGGTAGCAGGGTGCTGATGCGATCCAGCTCGGTTTTCAGCCGTTCGCGGTCGTTTTGCAATTCATTGAGCGGCAGCGCCAGAAATTGCTCAATACGATGGCGGAGGATGCGATAGGCGGTCATGAAGGCGGCGTCGATTTCGGCATCGGTGCCGGTGACGTGGGCCGGGTCTTCGACACCCCAATGGCTGCGCAGCACCGGGCCGAGATAAGTGGGACAAGTTTCGTTGGCGGCGTTGCCGCAGACGCTCAGCACGATATCGGGCGTTACCGGCAGGTCGTTCCAGGATTTGCTGTAGTAACCTTCGGTCGAGATGCCTTCCCGCTCCAGCAAAGCCAGCGAGCGCGGATGCACCTGGCCGGTGGGTTTGCTGCCGGCGCTCATCGCCCGCCAACCTGCGGGAGCCAGGTGATTGAAAGTCGCTTCGCCGAGGATGGATCGACAGGAATTACCGGTACAAAGAAAAAGCACATTCATAAATTAAAAGCCCGATTGACTAGATGGAAGAGTGGGTTCGGTGTCACAGCAGCCCGGTGCTGAATCGCTATCAAAGCAATGCTCGGGATGACCGGTACAGCATTCGGCAGTCAGATAAGCAATCAGTTCCTGCATGATGGCCAGATTGGCGCGATAACGCTGGTAGCGTCCTTCCTGGACGACGCCAAGCAAGCCGGACTGGGTCAGTGCTTTGAGATGAAAGGACAGATTGGTGGGCGGCAAAGCCAGCAATGCGGCAATTTCCCCGGCGACCAGACCGTTGGGCGCATTTTTTACCAACAGCCGAAATACATCCAGCCTGACGCCGGAAGCCAGCGATTCGAATATCGTTGTTGCAAGTTGTTTATCCATAAATCAACTATACAACAATTATTGAACTATTGAAATAACAGCGCCTGGTCCTGGCAATTCTCATCTTGGGTATCTATTGATAATCAAACGACTGGAATAAAATGCCTCTCATTTTTCAAATCGTCATTCGGCAGGAATTGCTGGACCCAATAGCGTAGACAAGCGAATCTCGCCTTCAGGTTTTATTCACCACGAAGACGCGAAGATCACTAACTGATGTTACGCACCGGCTGTATTTCTTACTTTTGTCGCAGTGAGCGCCGTAGCTTACGAAAAATATCCTTAAACCAAGGGATCAAATAGCGATGGAAACTTGAGTGGCGCGAATTCAATCCCGTTTGCCGCGCCGAGCACCGGAGCTTTTGCCGAGATCAGCCCGTGAGGGGTGCGGCAGGGATGCCGCACGTCAGCAGAGGGGCAGGAGCCCCTTCTGCTGACCCTCGGCAAAAGCGA
>JBAQYH010000670.1:0-6687 GCA_049299935.1 Methylobacter sp.
TCGGGTGCGAGAACCCGATTCAATCAACTGTCGCGCTAGCGACACCTTAATGTTAATGCGGTCGAATTTCGACTAACTGCGTAACATCAGTTATTTAATTGACATAACATCATCTCTGGACCGATCAACCTGCAAAGCCAATAGCTGACAGAGCACTCTCAGTCCCAATCAGATACCGGTCATGCCTTGAGGTAAAGGAAATTGAAGTTGATAGGTAGTGATACGAATATCATTGAATTACCGCATGTTATAGATTTCTAGGCGTCAGGCAGACCCTGGATACTAATTCATTTTTTAAGTCTTCATGGATCGCACCTGGATAGCTGTATTGCAAGACCGCACTCAATGAGGAGATACAACATGACGAAAGTTCTGGTTCTTTACTACAGCATGTACGGACACATCGAAACGATGGCCAAAGCGGTGGCTGAAGGTGCGCGCGGCGTCGAAGGCACCGAGGTCGCTATCAAACGCGTGCCGGAGCTGGTGCCGGAAGAGGTGGCGAAAAAAGCCGGAGCCAAGCTCGACCAAGCCGCGCCTATCGCGACGGTGGACGAATTGCCGGACTACGACGCCATTATCTTCGGCACGCCGACACGTTTCGGCAACATGTGCGCGCAGATGCGCAATTTTCTCGACCGGACCGGCCGGTTGTGGCTGAACGGCAGCTTGATCGGCAAGGTGGGCAGCGTGTTCACGTCCACGGCTACGCAGCACGGCGGACAGGAAACTACGATTACCTCGTTTCACACTACCTTGTTGCATCAAGGCATGATCATCGTAGGCGTTCCTTATTCCTGCGAGGGGATTTTGAACATGAGCGAAATCACCGGCGGTTCGCCCTATGGAGCAAGCACGCTTGCCGGTGGCGACGGCAAGCGGTGGCCGTCAGAGAACGAACTGAAAATCGCCTGTTTCCAGGGAAGCCACGTTGCAAAAGTGGCAAAGAAACAAGCTGCCTAAATCGTTTGTATAGGGAGGGGCTAAATAAATGAACGGTTCCGGCTTCAGATTTCGCCTTGGTGCAGCGGTCAATTACGCATTTTTTTTATGCGTCCTCACCGCTATGCCAATCTCCTCCGCATTGGCGGACAATGAAGCCGTTCCGCTTAACTATTTTTTACACAGTTACGGCCCGGCCGCAACGCCCACGATGTTTCTGGGCTGGGTGTTTGCCGCGCTGTTGGTTGCAATTTTTGTCATCATCGCGCTGCTCTTGCTCAGGGCTATTTTCCGTAAACGCCCCGCAGTAGCTCCCGGCCTGCTTGGCCGGGAAGATGAAGGGATGCGATGGGTCTATATCGGGACCGGCATATCCACCTGCATTTTGTTTGCACTGGCGATTTACACCTTGGTTACGCTCAACGCGATTGCAAAACCAACGCGTGCCCCGGCGCTGACATTGACTGTCACGGGGTACGACTGGTGGTGGAAGGTCGAATATGAAGATGACGATCCCACGCGCCGCTTTGTGACCGCAAACGAGATACATATCCCTGTCGGGCAGCCCGTGCTCGTCAAGCTGAAAAGCGCGGATGTTATTCACGCTTTTTGGGTGCCGATGCTGGCCGGAAAAACCCAAATGATTCCGGGACTGACCAATCAGCAATGGCTCGAAGCCGATGCCGAGGGCGTCTATAGCGGGCAATGCACGCAGTATTGCGGGGTCCAGCATGCGCACATGGGTTTGGAGGTTGTTGCCCAGAGCGAGGATGAATTCAGGACATGGCAAGACGCCCAGCGTAGATCGGCCGATATGACTGCGGGCGTTGATGCGGGGAAAGCGCTTTTCCTGGATCGTTGCGCCGGTTGCCATGCCATTCGGGGAACCGAGGCTGTGGGCGCCCATGCGCCCGATTTGACGCATTTGAACTCGCGCCGCCTGATTGCCGCCGGGTTATTAACCAATACCCAGGATCATTTGGTGCAGTGGATTATCCATGCCCAGGACCTCAAACCGGGGGCGCGTATGCCCAGCATGGTGCTAACGGAGACAGAGATTTCCGCACTGTCGGCATTTTTATCGACACTTAACTAGGAAGCGCCGCTCATGACAGATGTTGATCAAAGTACGCCCGACCTCGATCTCAGTCGTGTTCCCGAAGTGGGCTCTGCCCCGATCGGATCGGCTGCCGAAACACGTCTCGCCGAACTATGGGAATCGGCTCCCGGCTGGCGCGGCTGGTTGTCGACGGTTGACCATAAAACCATAGGACTGCGTTATCTCGTCACCGCCTTTGTTTTTTTGCTGATGGGCGGAGTCGAAGCGCTGATCATGCGTTTGCAACTCTCACAGCCGGATCAAACCCTGCTGACGCCGGAACAATACAGCCAACTGTTCACAATGCACGGCGTGACGATGATTTTTCTGTACTCGCTGCCGATACTGTCGGGATTTTCCAACTATTTATGGCCGCTGATGCTGGGATCGCGGGATATGGCGTTCCCGCGTCTTAACGCCCTTTCTTATTGGATATTCCTGTTTGCCGGTATCTTCCTCTACGCCAGTTTTCCTCTGGGAGAAGCGCCGAACGCAGGCTGGTTCAACTACGTGCCGTTTGCCGGACTGGAGTACAACACCGGACCCAACATCGACGTCTATGCGCTCGGCATGGTGTTGCTGGGGATTTCCACGACCGTCGGGGCCATCAATTTCATAGTCACTTTATTCCGAATGCGCGCCCCCGGCATGTCGATCGACCGGGTGCCGATCCTCGTTTGGGGAACGCTGACTGCCTCGGTCGCGAATCTTTTTGCGGTTCCCTCGGTCAGTCTCGCCTTTTTTATGCTCTGGCTGGATCGCCAAGCGGGTACGCATTTCTTCGATGTGCTCAATGGCGGCAAGCCGCTGCTTTGGCAGCACTTGTTCTGGATGTTCGGACATCCCTGGGTTTATGCGGTGGTGCTTCCCGCGATGGGTATCGTATCCGACGCGCTGCCTACTTTTTGCAGGCGGCCGCTGGTCGGATACTCTGCGGTTGCGCTTTCAACGATGGCGACCATGCTGCTGGGTTTCGGCGTGTGGATCCATCATATGTTCGCCACCGGCCTGCCGACGCTGGCGCTGTCGTTTTTCGGCGCCGCCAGCATGGTCATTTCGATCCCTAGCGCCGTCGCGGTGTTTGCATGGATAGCAACCATTTGGCTGGGACGCCCGGTATTCAATACGCCGTTCCTGTTTTTTGCCGGTTTTGTGATCCTGTTTGTGATCGGCGGACTTTCAGGCGTGATGACGGCAGCTGTGCCGCTGGATTTCCAGCTCAACGAAACCTACTTCATCGTCGCGCACTTGCATTACGTTTTGATCGGCATCAATGTGTTTCCGGTCGTTGGCGGGATTTATTACTGGTTTCCCAAATTCTTCGGCCGCATGATGGATGAAACGCTGGGAAAATGGAGTTTCTGGGTCATGTTCATCGGCTTTAATCTGGGCTTTTTCCCGATGCACCTGGCAGGCCTGCTGGGCATGCCGCGCCGCATCTATACTTACGCGCCGCATATGGGTTGGACTGCGGTCAACATGGTCACGTCGGTCGGATCATTTGTTTTTGCCGCGGGCATTTTGATATTTCTGGTCAACTTCTTTGTCAGTCTAAAGCGCGGCGTTCCGGCGGCTTCGAATCCCTGGGATGCGCCGACGCTCGAATGGGCTGTGCCGTCGCCGCCGCCCGCTTACAATTTTGCGGTCATTCCGTTTGTTGCCAGCCGCCATCCGTTATGGGAGGACCGGCTTGATGAAGGCGTTGGCCGCTCCAGCCTTGAACACGGTTATTTGCTGATGGAAGGACGGGAAGCGCTAGGCACGACGCCGCTCGATGCCGAACCGGACATCATCCTCAAAATGCCGGACGATTCTTATACCCCTTTCTTTCTCGGGCTGTTTAGCGCTTTGGTCTTCACCGGCTTGCTGCTGCACTGGCGGGATTTTACGGTGCTGATGGCGTTGGCTTGCAGCGTGTCGTTGATCGTCTGGATGTGGCCGAGAAAAGCCTTGGTCCAGCGTGTGCCGGACATCGAACACGACAAGGAGGCCGCCCATGGCTGAGCCGGATCAAGCACTGCCGGTCGGTAGCGAAGGCAAGCGCTCCGGCGGCTGGTGGGGCGTGCTGGCGCTGATAGTCACCGAAGGTGCCTTGTTCGGCTATCTATTGTTCACCTACTTCTACCTGGCATCTCAATCGGAACAGCACTGGCCGCCTGACGGCTTGCCGGAGCTGCTGATACCTGGCGTGAATACCGTCATCCTGCTCGCCAGCAGTGTATTCGTCTGGATTAGCGAGCGCTGCATTCGGCGCTCGATGTTGCTTTCCAGTCTTGTATCGATGGCGCTGGCGCATATTCTCGGCGTTTGTTTTGTAGCCATTCAATTTAATGAGTGGAGTAAACTTAACTACGATATGACCTCGAATCTGTATGGGTCGCTGTACTTCACCATCACCGGATTTCATATGCTTCATGTCATCGTCGGACTGGTCATCCTGATGGTGCTTCTGCTCTGGATTGCGCTCGGTTATTTTGATCGCAGACGCTATGCCGCCGTAACCATCGGCGGGCTGTACTGGCATTTTGTCGATGTGGTCTGGTTGTTTGTATTTACAACTTTGTATCTAACGCCTTACCTTTACTAGGACAGAATATGAATACTTTCCTTAACCACGATCCGTCCCATGAACCTTCCGTTCCTTCTAGCGGTCGGGCGAACACGAAACTCTTATGGGCGGGGCTGGTCGGTGCGCCGGTCGCGTGGATCGCGCAAGTGTTTTTGAGCGAACCGCTTGCAGCCTACGCCTGTTACCCTCATCAGACGCCCCTGTCTGCGCCGCTCTGGGAAAGGTTGCCTGCAATGCTGGCGACGATCGGTATTGCCTGCTTGGCGGTTGCTCTGCTGTCCGGGCTGGCTGCATGGACTTTGTGGAGGCAGTCTGACGTTAAGTCCGTTGGCGAAGATCGGAGCCGGTTTTTAGTGAAATTAAGCGCGATGTCGAGTTTCATCTTCACCGTTGCGATTATATTCAACATCTGCGCAGTTTTGTTGGTGCCGCCATGCAGCTCATGGTTTTAATGGTTATGCCATCAAACCGGATGATCCTCAAGGCTTTAACCTGCGCCTGTGCGGCATTATTATCCGGCCTTGCCTTGGCGCAGCCGGTCGACCCGGCAGACATTAGCCGGGGAGCTTACCTAGCCAGGGTAGGGGACTGCATAGCCTGCCATACGGCCGGACCGCAATCCCCGCCGTTTACCGGCGGACTGCCGCTCAATTCGCCGTTCGGAATAATTTACTCGACGAATATTACGCCGGACCCGCTTACCGGCATCGGCAACTACAGCTTGCACGATTTTAGCCGCGCCGTCCGAAACGGCGTTGCCAAGGACGGCAGGCGCTTGTATCCGGCAATGCCGTATCCGTCGTTCACGGCTACTACGGATGACGATATTCGTGCGCTATACGCCTATTTCATGCATGAGGTGGAACCTGTCAACCATAAGCCGCCCGAAACGAAACTGCCTTTCCCTTTCAATATACGCTTGAGCCTGTTTTTCTGGGATGCGGCTTTTGTCAGGCACCAGCGCTTTGAACCGGATAATGATCGTGACGACCAGTGGAATCGCGGCGCCTACCTGGTGCGCTCGCTCGGCCATTGCGGCGCCTGCCATACGCCGCGAGGCCTTGCCTTTCAGGAACGGGCCTATACGGAATCGTCGCCGAAATATTTAAGAGGGGCTTTGGTGGACAACTGGTTTGCGGCGAATCTGAGAGGAGACCCCGCTTCCGGATTGGGCCGGTGGTCTGAAGCGGACATTGCAGCGTTTCTGGCAACGGGTCACGGCGGACAGGTAGCGGCGTTTGGCAGCATGGTCGAGGTCATCGAAAACAGCACCCAATATTTTCATAAAGACGATCTGGATGCGATTGCGCATTACCTGAAATCCTTTCCCGCTTACGGCGAGAAGGCCTCATACAACCCGGATAAGCCCGCCGTTGCCAAAGCGCTGGCGGCAATGGTAACCGGCGAAGTGGAGCTTCCCGGAGCGGGCCTTTACCAGTCGTTTTGCGTGAAATGCCATCAGGAAACCGGAGCCGGCGAGCCGGGTAAAAGTCCGAAGCTTGCCGGAAATTCGATCGTTCTGTCCGAAAAACCAGCTTCGCTGATCCGTCTGCTGTTGGAAGGCGGCAGGACTGCGCATACCAGGGGAGGGCCGGAGCCCCAGGAAATGGCGAGTTTTGCGGAAAAGTTTTCCGACCGGCAGATCGCCGAAGTGCTTAGCTTTATTCGCAATAGCTGGGGCAATGAGGCGTCTCCGGTGACGGCGCGCCAAGTGTCGTCGTTACGGAGCGCGCTGCAAAAGAAACCGTCTAATGCCGGCAATTGATCCGCGAGTGCCGCGAAACAAATGGGGAAAAGGAATCTGTATGCAAACCAGCACAATACCTACCGGCCAATGGCTTAAGCCGCTACAAGAAAACTATTCAAGCATCGTAAGGCAGAGCCCGTTCTTTAAAAAAGTGGCCGAGGCCTCTTCTCCGGCAGATTTTAAATGGATTCGGCAGCTGTATTATGTATCCTGCGACTTCACTGCCGCAGTTGCCTTGCGCTACGGTAGCTGCCGAGACTCCCGTTTTCGTGATGCTTTCGGCGAGCACGCTGCCGAGGAAGTGACGCATCCGGCGGACCTTGCCGAATG
>JBAQYH010000671.1:0-7170 GCA_049299935.1 Methylobacter sp.
GGAAATCTTGTCCCTGACTTTTCCGGGTATAAAATACATCGATACCGCGTTGACAAAACACGGCTGGAAGGCGATATGGATATAGCCCAGCAAGGTCGCCACCTGATTGCCGGGATTGGAGCAATCGTCAATGACCGTATAGGTATAGGCTTGCAAGGCTTCCATTAATGAAAAGAAGCCCAAGGCATAACACAGCGGGGCCGGTTCTTTTTTATAGTAGAAATAAGCGGTGCTCGATAATCCGATAGTCGCTAATACAGTTGACGCTTCCCCGCTCCAGCACATAGTTTTTCCATTCGTTTATTAAGTCTGAATTCTTTCAGACCGCTTGGTTTGTCGGCTATCCCGGTTTATAGAAGGGGATAAGTTTTGGATATTTGGTTCGTTAACCTCAAACCCCCGCAATAAACCCCACCGCCTCAATACCTGCAATCGCGCAACGCTCGTCCTGATCGGAAATATCGCCGCTGATGCCCACCGCGCCGATCAGATTGTTTTTAGTATCGCGAATCAGCACGCCGCCCGGTACCGGCATGATTTTTCCATCCGCCATGTTTAGCAAGGCATTCATAAAATTGGGCCGCTCTTCCGCCACGCTTGCCAGGCTGCGTGACGATATGCCCATGCTGACCGCCCCCCAGGCTTTCGCAGTGGCAATCTGCTCCCGGATCATGGTCGCGCCGTCTTCCCGCTGCATGGCTTTTAAATGACCGGACGCATCCAAAACCACCACGGTAATCGGCGCCATGTTTAATTTACGGGCCTTGTTGGTCGCGGTATTGATAATGATATTAGCTTTTTCAAGTGTCAGTGTTTTCATCTAGGATTCTCTTCTTGTTGAAGTTATTGTTATTTTAATAGAGGCAGCAACTGCCGCCATACTTTATCTGCAATGACCGGCTGGCCTTTGGCATTGGGATGCAGGCCGTCCTGTTTCATCATGTCCTTGCTCAGGGCGACATCTTCCATGATAAAAGGCACATAAGGAATCCGCAGCTCCGTCGCTAACTGCGGGTAAATATTATAGAAAAGATCGATATAGCGCTTGCCGTAATTGGGCGGGATTTTCATGCTCAGCAACAAGACCTTTGCATCGGCTTGCTGTGCGCGCCGGCTAATCTCGGCAAGATTGCGTTTTATCAATTCCGGCGGCAAACCGCGCAAACCGTCATTGGCGCCCAGCTCAATGATCACGACAGCCGGTTTGTGCGAGGTCAAGGACTGGTCGATCCGCGCCAAACCGCCGGCCGTCGTGTCGCCGCTGATACTTTCATTGTCGATCGTATAGCCGTCGCCTTTTTCATCCAGTTTCTGCTGCAATAATGCCACCCAGCCTTGTGAGACTTCAATTCCGTAACCGGCACTGATACTATCGCCCAATACGACAATGGATTTGGCCGCAGCGGTCATCGATATTAACGAAACAATCACGGCAAATAAAAAACGGGTCATTATGCAAACTCAATCATTAAATAACATTCGCCGCACCGGCTCCGGGCAGGATCGCGGCATACCCACCATCCCTGGCATTATCGTAACCGAAAACCTGAGTAAATCGGTGACTACATCCGATGGAATATTGCATATCTTGTCATCCATAGATTTGATAATCAAATCCGGTGAGAGTATTGCGATCGTCGGCGAGTCCGGTTCAGGCAAATCGACCTTGATCAGCCTGCTGGCCGGATTGGATACGCCGACTTCCGGGACTATCAGTTTGAATGGAAAATCATTAACCGCAATGAACGAAGACGGCAGGGCGGCGATGCGCAATGAGTTGATCGGCTTTGTGTTCCAGTCCTTTCAATTGCTGCAAGGATTGACCGCACTGGAAAACGTGATGCTGCCTTTGGAATTGAGCGGCGATAAAAATGCCAAAGCCGCAGCCGCCGCATTATTGGCTAGAGTCGGCCTGTCGCATCGATTATCGCATACGCCGCAGAAACTTTCCGGCGGCGAGCAGCAGCGGGTGGCCCTGGCCAGAGCCTTTGTGACCAAGCCCGCGATTTTGTTTGCCGATGAGCCGACCGGCAATCTGGACAGCAAAACCGGCGCGCATATTATCGATTTGCTGTTCGAGCTTAATCTGGAAAACAACACCACGTTGATCCTGGTGACGCACGACCAGGCTTTGGCGGCGCGTTGTCAGCGTACTATTAAACTGGATTCAGGGCGTATACATAGTAGCTAAGTGGCGTTAATTTTTTGGCAGGATACCGATGGAAGCATTAAAGCTTGACCGAGAAAGTACCATCTAATATTATTTAATGGTATTTTTAATGAGGATTAAAGCTATGCAACAAAAAAATACCAGTGTCACCATTGGCGCACATTTTGAACAGTTCATTGCACAACAAATTCATGATGGACGCTATGGGTCAGCAAGTGAAACCGTTCGTGCGGGCTTACGGCTATTGGAAGAACGCGAGCTAAAAATAGCGGCTTTACAGAAAGCGCTTATAGAGGGTGAAGAGAGTGGAAGGGCGAATTATTCTTTGAAAAGCCTAATAAGTGATCTTGATCAAGAAGGTACTAACTTTAGCGGCAGTTAATGCGGAAATTAGAATGGTATTTTTTTAGGATATAAAAAATAAATAATTTATGTTCATTGTGTTATGTTTAATGGAAGGATGTAAAACAAAAAAATAAATTATTTTATTGACTATGAAAATGTTATGTGATTGCTGGCTTGTGATGTGTTGTGATAGAGTTAATACTTTAAATTTTATAAGTAATAGCCAATGCTCAATAACCAGATTGATCCAAATGCGCAGACTGTCAGTACTGCGTACGTTACGACAGAGCCGAGTTTTGTTCTTACGAATAAGGCTGAGTTAGACCTCAAAAATATCGGTATCTATACTCAAAATACTTGGGGAGTCCGACAAAGGAATAAATACTTAACCACGCTTGATAAAGGTTTCCACGCCCTGGCTGCCGACCACATGAAAGGACAAGATTGCGGGGAAATACGGAATGGCTATCGCAAATATCAAGTAGGTAAACATGTTATTTTCTTTCGTGAAATTGATGCTAGTCTCATTGAGGTAGTTTGCATTCTGCATGAGAGAATGGATATAGAATCACAATTATCGGACTCCAATTATCCCTAATTCATGGGATCTGTAAGTCGTTTATTTTTCCAGTTCACCCCCCATCGCCTAAAAAATATTAATTTTATAGGTACACTATGACCCGTTTTAATTTAGCATTGCGGCTGTTATGGCGCGACAGCCGTTCCGGCGAGTTAACCATACTGATACTGGCCTTGATTATCGCCGTCACCAGCTCAACCGCCATATCGCTGTTTGCCGACCGCCTGCAACGCACCATGACAACTCAAGCGGCGGAATTTATGGCGGCGGATTTGGTGATCACAGGGCCGGCCGCGATTCCTGCCGAATGGCTGGCCAGGGCAACTCAACTTAATCTGGCTCAGGCGCAGGCGATTGAGTTTTCCAGCGTGTTGATCGAGTATGACGAGCTGCTGCTGGCGGGCATCAAGGCGGTCAGTTCCGCTTATCCGTTGCGCGGTTTTTTAAAAACAGCCGCGGCGTCGACTGAATCCGTCGAGCATACCGGCCCGAAGCCCGGAACCGCCTGGGTTGAAAAGCGCGTCTTGTCGGCGCTTAAACTTAACCTGGGCGAACTGTTAACGGTGGGTGAAAAAAAACTCACCGTCAGCAACATCATTACTTACGAACCCGACAAGCGCGGCGATTTTTACAGTTTCTCCCCGCGCGTGATGATTAATGCCGACGACTTGCAGGCCACCGGCATTTTGCAGCCGGGCAGCCGGGTGCGTTATTTCTTCCACTTCAGCGGAGACAGCAAAGCGTTAACCGAATTCAAGCGCTGGATCAAACCGCAGCTGAATCCGTCCCAGCGCATCATGGATATCCATGAAGACCGCCCGGAGCTGGGTTCGGCACTGGAACGCGCGGAACGCTATCTGGGCTTATCCAGTATTATCGTCATTTTGATTTCCGGCGTGGCGATTGCGATGGCGACCCGGCGCTATACCGAACGGCACTTTAACGCCACCGCGATATTGCGCTGTCTGGGCTGCAAACAGAACGAAATACTCTGGCTTTACGGCAGCCAGTTTGTCGTGTTGGGCTTGTTAGCCAGCGCGATAGGTTGCCTGCTGGGCTGGTTTGCCCAGGAAGCGCTGTTCCGGTTATTAAGGTCGCTGTTGCCTCAACAGGTCGCCGATCCCGGCTTGTTGGCGGTTTTTTTCGGGTTTATCGTCGGCATGGCGATCCTGTTGGGGTTCGCGCTGCCGCCGTTATTGCGCCTTAAAAAAGTTTCGCCTTTGCGGGTATTGCGCCGCGAACTGGAACCCATGCCCAGCAGCGCGTGGCTGATTTACGGCTTGGCAATCGGCATTGTCGGCGTATTGATCTGGCGCTATACCGATGACCTTAAAATGACCGGGACCATTATCGGTGTCGGCGTGGGTGCGTTGCTGCTGCTCGGATTGCTGGTTTATGCCCTGCTGAGGCTTAGCCGGAGACTGCTGCCGCATCTTGGCCTGACTTGGCGTTTCGGCTTGCAGGGCTTGTTAAAAAACAGCCGGGGCAGCGTCGGCCAGATTCTGGCTTTTAGCATTACGCTGGTGGCGATGGTGCTCAGTTTTACCGTGCGCACCGACTTGATCGATGACTGGCAAAAGCAGCTGCCCGATAATGCGCCCAATCATTTCGCGCTGAACATTTTTCCCGAGCAACAAGCAGGCTTTCAACAAGACCTGCAACAGCAACAAATCAACGGCAGCCGGTTTTATCCGGTAATCAGAGGCCGTCTGGTCACCATCAACAATACGCCGGTGCAGCAAATCGTCAGCAAGGACTCGCCGGGAGAAAACGCCACGCACCGGGAGTTAAGCCTGACCTGGGCGAAAGAGCTGCCGGAAGATAATAAAATCACCGCCGGAAACTGGTGGCAGGATGCGCAAACCGGGCAGGTTTCCGTCGAGCAGAAATTGGCCAAAAGCCTGAAAATAAAACTGGCCGACCAGTTGGCCTTTACCGTCGGCAGCCAGCAGTTTACCGCCACCGTTGCGAGCATCCGCGAGCTTCAGTGGGATACCATGAAGCCGAATTTTTATATGATTTTCTCGCCCGGCACGCTGGACGCTTTCCCCAGTACTTTTATCACCAGCTTTTACCTGCCCGAGAGCCAAAAAGATTTTTTAAACGCGCTGGTCAAAAAATACCCCAGCACCACCATTCTGGAAGTCGATTTAATCTTGCGCCAATTTAAAACCATACTGAGCCAATTGACCGAAGCGATCAATTACCTGCTGTATTTTGCGTTGATGGCCGGATTCACGGTATTGTTCGCCGCCGTTTACACAACCTTGGACAGCCGCATTCATGAGGGGGCATTGATGAGAACGCTGGGCGCCAATCGCAGGTTTTTAAGGAAAACCCACATCATCGAGTTTAGCCTGCTCGGGCTGATTTCCGGCTTGTTGGCGGTCGTCATCTCGGAAGCCATGCTGTACGCTTTGTACACCTACGTCATGCATATTGAGTACAGCGTTAATTTCTATTTATGGATTTGCGTGCCGCTAACCGGCGCTTTATTCGTGGGCCTGGCCGGATGTTGGGGCGTAAGAAATGTGGTTAATAAAGCCCCGCTCCAGGTCTTAAGGGAACTATAACCCTAAAGGGCTGACGGTCAGTGACACTACTTATTGATTGCAGGGTTAGGATTCTTTATCCTAAAACACCAATTGATTTTTTTCAGGGTAATAGTGTTATGGTATTCATACTTTATTCATACAAAATAAAGTATCCTGAAAGGAACCAACTTTACCAGAGGTAATCAATATGAAAAAACTAACAACCAGCATCGTTTTTATAGGTAGCGTATTAATTTCAGGTTGCTACAGCCAAGGCGGATGGACGCCAACCGTTGATACCTATAATGATCCCAATGCTTACCGAGTCAGTCAGGACATGGCTGAGTGCAAAGATCTTGCGAGTCATGCCTCCGGCGGAACTGCAAAAGAAACCGCTATTGGTGCAGGCGTAGGCGGCTTAGTCGGCGCGGCCGGCGGCGCGGCAGTCGGAGCAATCGTTGGAAACCCTGCAACAGGGGCAGCTCTCGGCGCAGCAGTCGGCGGTATTGGCGGCGGCGCTAAACAAGGTTTTGAGGGTGAAGCTGCGTACAAAAGAGCCTATTCCAACTGTATGAGAAACCGCGGACACCGCGTTGTTAACTGATCCGGTTAACATTCAGAAACCGCGCCAAATGTAGGTTGGGCAACATCTTTTCGTTGCCCAACATTGCGTATCCGATGATAGGACGGCGGAGGATAAACCTGAATCTGCCGTTGTATTTGAATAGGGGAATGCCGGGCATAAAAGCATGCCCGGCTTATGCCGTTATACCATCAATGGATCGTATAGCCCGGATTCCAAAGCTCTATCCAGGTTATTACTTGCCCCATAGCCTATTTATAGGTCTCCACAACTCCCGGAAGTCCATAACTCCACACACCGTGATGGGAGCCAGGTCGCGCTTTATCGGGTTTCACTGAATGTAACCGCAAGGTTTTCCGAGGTCCCCGACGCCGCGGATTTCGTATTCCCAGAACCGTGGTTTTCGGAAGAATCGTATCCGTTTGCGTCGATGGGATGGGGCGGACGGGTGCAGACAATTGCGGGGCTGCTCAATCTCTGTCTCCCGGCGTTCGAAAAACGGTTATTGCGTTTTTGCAGGAAATGCCGCTCCAGTTTTTGGAAATAGGCATGGATTGCATAAAGAAATCCCCCCGCTATCGGCAGTGCAAAATACCAATGCTCTTTAGCTTGGGCCAAAAAGCCTAATATTTCCTCACCATAGATATAAGCAGGCGTTATCGTAATAGTGGCCCATACCCAGGCGCTAAGAAGGTTAATCAAGGCAAATTTCTTTGCCGAATATTTGGTAATACCAATCGACATCGGAATGACGGTACGCAATCCATACATATAGCGCTGCATAAAAATAATGGGCCAACCGTATTTTTTTAACAGCAAATGCGCAATCGCAAATTTACGCCGCTGACTATGCAGTTTGCGCTGAATAAGTCCTTTATTAAAGCGGCCAATGTAAAAATAGATTTGATCTCCAGTGAAACCTCCCAGACCTGCTACAAAAATCGTCACGAAGTAATGC
>JBAQYH010000672.1:0-3571 GCA_049299935.1 Methylobacter sp.
GGATTGGATTTATGTCTTTGTATTTTTCATTCAGGACCATCGCCATATAAAATCCTGAAATTATAAAAAAGCAATTTACGGCATACCAAGCGCCTATTCCTTTATATCCGAATACTGTCGTTTCTGCGTGCCCTGAAACAACTGACAAAGCGAGAAACAGCCTTAATAATCCCATTTATTAAATCTCCACATAAGTTTTTCTAACTCCTTTATATCGTCTGTTTTGTCAGCCAATACTGAATGACTCGCAGGGAGGATGATCTAACTGAACTGAAAAACGCACAACTTAATTCACTATCCGAAAATTGGAATCCACTATTAATATAGGCGGAACAATATAGAAATTCGAAAAGAACCTGCTTTAACAATGCTGCCAAAAAACCAAAATATCTAGCAAGCATATACTCATTTGACTACCTCGAATTTATTTGAAAATCGACCCTGGGAACCATCTATTGGTTGCCCCTCCAGGGTAATATTAAGGTACCCACCTACTTCATTCTGATTAGTTATGACCCTTTCCTCGCCATCGGAAAATCGTATCGTTCTACCAGGAAGTAGACCTAATTTATTTTCCGGGATATTTATTACTACGATACTCGCCGATTTTTTTGCAACCCCGTGAGACCAATTAACATCTGAGATATCGACTATCCTTTCGACGGCATATTGCCTGCCGGCATCGACCAGCTCCGATGCATAAGGCCCGAGTCCAAGCTGTTTCTGCGCCTGAAGAACTTTGTCAAATTGGAAACCCGCTGGCAAGAACAACATTTCCCTTACAGTTTGCTGCGGAAGTGTTTCCCAAACATCGGTGGAAATAAGCACCTCATTCATTTTCTGCTTCTCAACCAGATATTGCCACTTCGGTCTCTGGTGCTCTCCATCCAACAGCACAACACCAGACGAATAGATCAGACAAAGGGACAAGACTATCTGCTTCCAAGATGTTACACACGACAATCCGGCAACCGCGACTCCAATCCAAAACCCGCTAGTGGTAATCAAATAACGGGAGGCCAAAAAATATTCTAGCGGCGGTGGAGCATTTATACCCCGATACTCCATGTAGCTAAGATTCAGCAACACACTCAGTCCTCCCGCCGCCAGTGAAAATGCCGACAACGCGACAAAGAACAAGCGATAGGAGGATTGCTCTTGATTGCGATTATTTATGAAATGCAGCGACAGTACCATCCAAAATAAAATGCCGGCTATACCAACCGCTACCTGGAATCCAACGGGGGCGCCCCACGCAAACGAATTTCCAAGAAGAAAAGCCAGATAATATGGAGCTCTCGATAACTCCCTAATTGAAATCCTGGATAACAGTTCTGTCAAAGACGTACTTGACGGAAAGAAAATCTCATGTAGAAGAAATATTGATAAGAAACCCAGTGATATATAGATAACCTTACGATCACCCCAGATACCCGCGAGCAAAAATATCAATGCGAAAATAACGATACCGGAACCATGAGACAAAGCAGCTACAAGCAATAATAACAGCGCTCCAAACAATACTTTTTGTTGAGGCTGATGAGAGCTTACAATTTCCCGGCAAAACAAAAACAACCCCACAATAAAGAAAAGACGGAATGAGGCCAGCACAACCTGAAAAGGGAAAACCCATGTTTCCGAACCTTGAACGGCAAATATCTGGCTGGAAACAAACAGCAGTGCCACACCTTTGACACTCATTGGCAGACCCAGCTTAAAAGCCGCGTATAACATTAGCCCATAAGTAATAATATGTGACGCAAGCTGAACCCAATGCAACAAACGCAGTCTGCCGTCATCAACAGAGATGTCGATTAAGCTAAGCAGATAAGCGAAAGCATGGTTATGATCCACATGTTTAGAAAAAATGAAGGAAAAGAGACTCATCCTGCCTTCTGAAAAATCCAAATATCGGGTGAATACACTAAAATAATCGCTCATGGGCAGGGAAATTGTCGGCAACGAAAGTGCCAACATATTTATCGCCATGTACAGCGAAACAATTGCTGTAAAGCCAAAGAACAGTGCTTGGTATTTCCTAAATAATTTGCTCATCATCCAACTTCTCCAGCACATCGTAAATATTGTCGATCTTCCCGCCCAATACCGAATAACACCCCGGCAGCTCAGGATGTTTCTCAAACAAAATAGGCCTTCCGTCATCGCCCTCGTTCTTGACCAGAACGGTTTTGACTTCGAATAGGGAATCAACATAATTGGCCTCCAGCACAGAAGGGAGATACCGCCCTACATCCCTGACCATGCGATCCACGCGGGTTGCGCGTTCATAGTCATCCAGCTTCCGGTATGGATCGACGCCCCGTTGGTCATTCCAATGCAAATGCGGGGTATAGCGCACATGAGAGAGGGTGTGCAGTCCACGCGCAGGGAAAGGCATCATCGAGAAGAAAGGACCGTCCATCAACGTTATACCCAACTCTTTGAGCACCGGGGGTACCTGCATCAATGCCATCTCGGTGATTTCTTGCTTGAGGTGGGTGTGCGTACCCGGAAAATCACCGGCCAACTGATTGAGCCCGCTATAAGTGCAGTTGAACACTAGGCGGCTGGCAATTACTTCTTCACTCCCGTCCTTTTTTTGGATGACAACCTTCAGTGCATCGTCTCCTTTTGAAATGGCTGTAACGCGAGTTTCTAGGCGCATTTCTACGCCGCATTCTCTTAATTCAGTTTCTGCCCAACTCGCCAGCTTGCTGGAGTCGAAGGCATACTCTTCGACCACGAACACGTCTTCGATCAAGCGCGGCTCAAATAGCTGGCGTAGCGACTGATCCGCCGTCTCGATCTTTGCGCCGATCTCTTTGCAAAAGCGCACGAATTGTTTTGCCGTCACCTTGGAGTTGCGCCGAGCGATGGCGTAGAGTTTGGTAAAGTCCTGCTTCACCGCCTCCGGCCAATCCTGCACAAAACGTGGCAGGTTGACGCGGCTACGATACGCCGTGGTAAAACTGCGTGGATAATGATAGCCGTTGTGGACGCGAGCCTGGTTGTTGTAAGACGCGCGGGTAAGAAGCGCCGATTCGCGCTCCACCAGCACGATCCGCTTTAGACCGCGCTGCTTTGCCAGATAGATCGCAATCGCTGCGCCGTAAAAGCCGCCGCCGATAATGACGGCGTCGACTGTCGAGTCTGCCTTCGTCATCAAGCGACTCGTTCTGGATGAGCGCCATATTTTTGCGGCTGGGGCATTGATTCTTCTATATTCAGCTTTTCGCGGCGGGTCATACGGGCGCTGGTGAACTCTTGCCCCACATGGTAGAGCGGCCCCTCGTTTTGCAGACTGACCATGTTCAATATGTATTCGCCCAGCACCAACAATACCAATGAAATCAAGAAAAACATCCCGGACTGCTGCAAAGAAAGACTGACCCAACCGGGCGCCACATCAACTTTTAAGAATGCGACGGCAACGACATAAAGCGAATACACCAAATTGGCGACGGCGCCAAACAAAGAAAGCGACGTCACCAGACGCATCGGGGCGCGGGTAGTCGAAACCAACAGCCGCATCCCACGATCTATACTTTCGCCAAGCCGCTTGGTGTGAGAG
>JBAQYH010000673.1:0-7659 GCA_049299935.1 Methylobacter sp.
GGGAGATTACCCGCGAATATCTGGCGATTACCCGGGGCCGTATGACCGCGGGCGGCACGGTGGATGAACCTATCGGCAGGCATCCTACCGATCGCAAGCGCTATGCCGTCAGGGAGAATGGCAAGTTCGCCGTGACGCATTACCGGGTTGAGCGGCGTTTCACCCGGCATACTTTGGTTAAAGTGAAGCTGGAAACTGGCCGCACCCATCAGATCAGGGTGCACATGGCGCATATCCGTTTTCCGCTGTTGGGCGACCAGGTTTATGGCGGACGTTTTCAAATGCCGCCGGATTGCAGCGAACGGCTGGAAAAAGAATTGCGCAGTTTCAAGCGCCAAGCCCTGCATGCGGCGAAACTGGGTTTGCAGCATCCGGTTACCGATGAATATCTTGAGTGGGAACAACCCATGCCCGAGGATATGACCCGATTGCTGGAAGCATTGGCGGAAAATGAGCGGGATTAAACACTGGCTGACTCCGGCTGCAATGCTGTTAACTTTAGCACTAAAAAGCCCTCTCCAGAGGGAGAGGGTTGGGTGAGGGGAATCAAAATATGGAAAAGAGCTTATTTTTATCTCCTCATCCCCACCTAATCATGCCGGACTCTCCTGTCCGTCATCCTTCGGGCGAGTGCAAATCCGCTCCCGGCGGATTTGTCCCTGAGGGAGAAGGAGTGCACGCTGTTAAGCCAACAGTATTAACCCCGGATTGGCCTGCACCAGCCAATGTCCATGCGGCAACTACGTTACGCACAGGCGGGGTCAGTTGCGGCGTTTACGCCAGTCTTAATCCGGCCATGCATGTGGGCGATGACGCCGGCCTGGTTAAGCAAAACCGGCGGATTATTAAAGAATCGTTGGGCTTGCCTGACGAGCCGGTTTGGCTTGATCAAATCCACAGCAACCGGGCGGTACCAGCATGCCACTCTTTAGCAAAGGGGGGCAGGGGGGATTTGCAACAAGCCGATGCCAGTTATACGGCCGAGTCCGGGGTTGTCTGTGCGGTACTGACGGCGGATTGTTTGCCATTACTGGTTTGCACGGCAGACGGAAGCCAGGTGGCTGCCATTCATGCCGGTTGGCGGGGTTTGTTGGCTGGGGTGATCGGCAATACGGTAAGCGCAATGCAAATCCCCCTCGATCCCCCTTTTACAAAGGGGGAGGCCGCTCAGTTCGATGCTACGGATCACAATCCCCCCCTTTGTAAAAGGGGGGCTAGGGGGGATTTCCTGGTTTGGCTGGGTCCTGCAATCGGCCCGGACTGCTTTGAAGTGGGCGCAGAAGTCCGGGATGCTTTTTTGCAGAAATCGGTCGCGTTCATGACTGCTTTTAAGCCGCAAAACAACGGCAAGTGGTTGGCGGATATTTATCGGCTGGCCCGGATTGATCTGGCTATGCTAGGCATAAACAAAATTTACGGCGGCGGTTTTTGCACCGTTACCGAACAGGAACGGTTTTATTCCTATCGCCGGGATAAACAAACAGGGCGTATGGCTACGCTGATTTGGAGAGAATAAAAGAGTGAGTTTACTGATATTAATTATCATCTTTACGGCAGTCGGCGGCGTGTTGAGCGTTATGGCAGCCGCAGTTTTTCTATTGTTGCCGGATCATCGCAGAAGCGCGGTGTTGCCGCACGGGATCAGTTTTGCGATAGGCGCATTGTTGGCGGTCGCCTTTTGGGGACTGATTCCCGAGGCATTTTCAGAAATTAAGCCTGAGCAATTCCAAGCGTTATCCGGGACAATTTTAGCGGGTGTGCTCGGTTTTTTTGTGTTGGAAAAATTACTGATTTGGCGGCATTGCCATTCCGGTAATTGCGAGGCGCACGGCGATGAAGAGGAGCACGAACATGATCATGGGCACGGCCATAGCCACAGCCACGGCATGGCGAAGTCGGCCGGTGCGTTGATCATTCTCGGCGACGGCATCCACAATTTTGTCGATGGGGTTTTAATCGCCGCCGCATTCTTGACAGATGTACATTTGGGGATAGTCACCAGCTTGGCCGTTGCTGCGCACGAAATTCCCCAGGAAGTCGGCGATTTTGCTATTTTGCTGCACAGCGGCTATTCCAAAAGCAAAGCGCTTTTTTACAACATGCTCGCCAGTTTAACCACGGTTTTGGGTGGCGTGTTGGCGTACTTCGGCTTGGAAGATTTGCATGACAGCCTGCCGTATTTCCTGGCGCTGGCAGCCTCAAGCTTTATCTATATTGCGGTTGCCGATTTGATCCCGTCATTGCACAAAAAGACCGACATGAAGACTTCGCTGCAGCAGATTGCCTTGATTGCGATGGGGGTGTTGCTGATCTGTTCACTGCACGGTATCGCGCATAATATGGAGGTTTAAGCCGCAAGCGCGTTAAGCGGAAATGTCGGGTAGCGATAAAATTTGCCCGAGTTAGCTGTGCGGTATCACGCCGGTTCGCTTTCTTCATACGAGGTTTCCTGTGATTTTCTGTGGGTCTTGTTTTTCCCGAATTTTTTAATGAAAATGCAGGAAACCAACATGAATCCTGTCATGGTGCATGACTAATCAATCGGAGAATTATGCGATGGCTCAACAACATCAGTCTGGAAACGTTTTCATGACCGAAGAGGAATATCTGCAAAGCGAACTGACTTCTGAAGTCAAACGCGAGTATATCGACGGTCAGGTTTATGCTATGACAGGTGCCAAGCATAACCATAATTTTATTTCGATGAATATCGGCCGTGAATTTAGTAATCATCTTAAAGGCACACCTTGTGCCGTTTTCATGGCAGACACCAAGGTGCGTTTAGGGAAAGATTATGTTTACCCTGATGTTCTGGTGGACTGTAGCAAAATGTCCGGCGATGATTATTTTTCAACATCTCCGGTGATTATTGTTGAAGTGTTATCTAAATCGACCAGGATGCGCGATACCACAACAAAACTTATCCAATACATTAATTTACCCTCTTTGCAAGAGTATGTATTGATAGAGCAGGACTTTGTTTCTGTGCAAGTGCTGCGTAAAAGCAATCACTGGCAGCCGGAATATTTTTATCTTGGCGATAGGGTTAGTTTTGAGTCTATCGGCTTAGTGCTGACGGTTGAAGAAATTTATGACCGCGTTGATAACGCCGATATGAATGAATTCAGGCAGAATATCCAAATCAATCAATCATAAAACTGCTTGGAAAGTTATTCGTAGATTGGCGGTTTTCTGCGCGGAACCGCCAATCATTGCACCAGCTGATGTCAGCCTGGCGTAGTCGTGGTGGATTGCCTACGGCGAATCAACTGTAAAGCGTTAGTCGGCATTTGCGACTTGACGCACGACTTCCGTTCCGATTTTGAGTGTGGTTTCGAGCAAGTCTTCCACTTCGCGCGGCGCTACCCAAAGAATGTCTCCAATAGCCAACTTATCGCCAGTGGCATCCAGATACTGTTGATCGACGATACCGCGTTTATGAACGATGAGGTTTCGCTTATGGCTCAAATTCCACAGGTGTCGATTGTTAAGCAGTTTCTGAAGTTCACTAGCTGTTGGAAAGAGGGCGCCGTAAGTGCTTCGAATAGCTAGTACGCTTTTCAGGTCGGCTTTGGAGATGAGGTAGCTGCCAAGGCTCGATGACAGGTCATAGTCGTACGTTGCAAGAGTCTGCCATTCAACACGTTCGGTAGAAAATCGCTTTCGATTTGCCGGATCGGCAAGCAGCAGCCCGGCATACGCCGGTTTGCTATCAAGGAGGTAGACAAAGGCGTCTCGAGCCAGCACCTCGATGGCCGACCAAGTAAGCACAATGCCTTGGCGTGTAAGTTCGCGTGCTGCCGCCAATGATTCCGTGTCGTTCTTGAGCCAGAGGAGCCGGTCGAGCACATCGTCGGCGACCTTTTCGTTACCTTCGCCCTGGAGGTAAGCGTAGAATTTCTCCCTCGCGCTTGCCAGGGCAGTTGGTTCTCTTTCGTTTTCATTCGGGATTCCACCAGCCCGTATGCGCTCGGCCATATGAATACGCTGCCAATGAAGGCTACTAACTTGCGAGTGCGTGTACTGAAATGGAATGCTCAGAGTTCGAATGACACCGTGAAGATTCTCGATGAAAGAAGTCGATATGGTGCGAAGCTCTGTGGGCAAGGATTCCGCGAGCTCACTGAGAGGATTCGCAGATACGGCGAAGTCGTGTGGCACCAGAAAAACGGTGCGGACAACTTCTGCGATGTTGGGAGGAATGTCATTCATGTCGGCCAATATTTAGTCAGGCAGGGTATGCTAATGTTTTCAAGTTCGGTAGGGCGGGGGACTTCTTTTCGTTGCCCGACATTTTGAGTCTTGTAGGTTACGTACCCGCATTACTCAGGCTTATCAGTGCAGTGGACATCATTTCTTTGATCATCGGCATTTTTAAGAATATCGGGCAATCTTTCCAGCAGTTGCGGCAATGCCGTCTGCACCGTATCCCAAACTACATCAAGGTTAATTTCGAAATAGCCATGCGCGATGCGGTTACGCATGCCCTTCATGCTTCGCCAAGGTATGTCGGGATGCAGATCGAGGAATTGCCCGTAGTCTTTGAGCAATTTGGTGGCAGCCTCACCAATATGACGAGATTTAAAATCACCGCTTGTTGAGTCCTCTTATCGGCAAGGAAGTCATCTTTATCCAGTCCCTCAGTATACTCGCAAGCCTGCTGTGCGGCTTCGAGCATATGCTCTAAGTAGTCGGGAAGACGGTTTTCACTCATATCAAGCGGGCTTCGGCAAGTACCTGGTCGCGGAACTTCGGCGGCAGATCGCCGGGCGTCCGCAAATCGACCGTAACACCAAGCAGTTCTTCCAGTTCAATTTGTAAGCCACCAAGGTCGAATAAGGTGGTGCCGGGTAATGCATCCACCAACAAATCAAGGTCGCTGTCGTCCCGGTCGTTTCCATGCAGTACAGAACCAAACACGCGAGGGTTTGCCGTGTGGAAGCGGTTCGCCGCTTCGCGCACTGCGTTTCGTTTTAAGTTAAGTGCAATAGAAGGTTTCATCGTTCAAACATATCAGAAGTAAACAATTCGCGGTAAAAACTCTACCTTCAAGTTACTACATCAGGCTCAGTCCTGCCGGTGCGTTTTTTTACTTCGCAAAACTGCTCGGCAAGGCCGATCAACTCCGCCAAGGCCACTTGGGCGTCCTGGTCGTGCTTGGAGGCATCCGCTTCAAAACGCTCCAAATAAATTCTTAAGGTTGCGCCGACGGTTCCGGTTCCCGACAAGCGGAAAATAATGCGGGAGCCGTTGGTAAAGCCGATGCGTATGCCCTGCTTGCTGCTGATGCTGCCGTCTACCGAGTCTTCATAACTGAATTCATCGGCATATTTAACCGTGTACTCGCCGAACGTTTGTCCCGGCAAGGCGGGTAATTGGCTTCTTAGGTGATCGACAATGCCGTTGGCACTATCCATTTCCACGGCTTCGTAGTCGTGTCGGCAATAAATATCCCGGCCGAATTTTTGCCAGTGCTCATGCACGATGTCGGCAACGGACTGGCGTCTTCTGGCGATTAAATTCAGCCAGAACAGCACCGCCCATAAACCGTCTTTTTCCCGCACGTGATCCGAGCCGGTGCCGAAACTTTCTTCGCCGCATAGGGTGATTTTGCCTGCATCCAGAAGGTTGCCGAAAAATTTCCAGCCGGTCGGGGTCTCGTAGCAAGGGATGTTGTAATTGGCTGCGACGCGGTCAACCGCTTGGCTGGTGGGCATGGAGCGGGCCACGCCGCGCAATCCTTGTGCATAAGCAGGGATTAAATGCGCGTTGGCCGCCATAATGGCCAGACTGTCGCTGGGCGTTACAAAAATGTTGCTGCCGGTAATCATATTGCGGTCGCCGTCGCCGTCGGATGCCGCGCCGAAAACCGGAGCCGCCGTGCCGAACATGCGTTCGGCCAGTTCCTGGGCATGGGCCAAATTGGGATCGGGATGATGTCCGCCGAAATCTTCCAGCGGTTCTGCATTGATGACCGAATCAGGCGTAGCTCCCAATATGTCAACCAGAATTCTTTTGGCATAAGGGCCGGTAATGGCATGCATCGCGTCGAAAAGCAGGGTGATGTAACCGGAGCTGATGCTTTGTTTGAGCAGATTGAAGTCGAAAATAGACTGCATCAGTTCCGCATAATCGGCCACCGGATCGATGATGCGGACACTCAGGTCATCTATTTGCTGAGTGCCGATGCGATCCAGGTCTACATCGTCGATATGGGCTATTTTATAGCTGTCGATATTTAAACTACGCTGATAAAAAGCGTTGGTATATTTTTCCGGGGCAGGGCCGCCGTTACCGACATTGTATTTAATGCCGAAATCTTCGTCAGGGCCGCCGGGATTGTGGCTGGCAGAAAGGATCAAGCCGCCGAACGCGTTATATTTTCTGATGATATGTGAGGCAGCCGGGGTAGACAGCAGCCCGCCTTGACCTATAATAAGTTCACCGAAACCGTTGGCTGCGGCCATCTTGATGATGACTTGTATGGCCGGTCTGTTAAAATACCGCCCGTCTCCGCCCAGTACCAGCGTTGTTCCGGTAAAGTCATGCAAAGAATCGAAAATTGATTGAACAAAATTTTCCAGGTAACCCGGTTGCTGAAATATTTTAACTTTTTTCCTGAGCCCGGATGTTCCTGGATTTTGGTCGTTGTATGGATGCGTTGTGATAGTTTCTATTTGCATGCTGTAATCCTTAATTCGACAGTTAACCTGGTGGACTAAAGTACACCAAAACTCTTATCTAGTGTAGATCAATTATGTTGCGAATCTATTTGTTGCTGTGTTGTAGTTTTTTTTCTTATGCTGTAGCGGCGGACGACGATGTCTGGCTTCTAGTGGATACCAAAGCGCTCACCATTGAGGTGAAGAAAGGCCAGCAGACGCTTGAGACCATAAATGATATTGCCATTGGCCGAGGCGGCGCCGGGTTTAAAGGCCATCGGGGCGATGACATCACGCCTTTTGGCAGTTACAGGATAGGCTGGGTTGGTGAAAATAGTAATTTCCGGAAGTTTTTCGGTTTGACTTATCCGTCCGCAGAGGATGCCCAAAAAGCCCTGGAGCAGGGGGTTATTAATCAGGTGGCTTATAACAGCATCATCAGCGCTCATCGGTCCCATCAAGTGCCGCCGCAAAATACGCCTTTAGGTGGGCGAATCGGCATTCATGGCTTGGGGCGGGCGGATGAAAAAATCCATAAATCGATGAACTGGACGCATGGTTGTATCGCGTTAACTAACGGCCAGATTGATCATTTAAGCCAATGGCTGGATAAGGGAACGGTCGTTAAAATAAAATAAAACTGGAAAATAATTTTAAAACAGTGCACAATTAAAATTAGTAAGCGTTTTTTTGTTGTAATAACTTTAAGAAGGAAAATAAGATGAAAAAAGTAATGAAATTATCTATGGTTGCTATGGTTGCATTATTGGCTGTTGGTTGTGCAAGCACTTCTGATATCGAAAACCTGCAATCACAAGTTGATGGCTTGAAAACTTCTGTTGCTCAAGCATCTGCTGACGCTGCTAGCGCAAAAAGCGCTGCTGATTCTGCTTCTGCTCAAGCTGCTTCTGCTGAAGCTGCTGCTAACCGTGCAGCTCAATATGCTCAAGACACAAACAGCAAATTGGACAGCATGTTCAAAAAATCAATGATGAAA
>JBAQYH010000674.1:0-2550 GCA_049299935.1 Methylobacter sp.
AGCGACACCTTATCCATCATTCATTCGGCTAACTGCGTAACATCAGTAACTAACTACTCAGCGAATCGAACATCGTGGAGAACTCGCTCCCTCTCCTGATGGAGAGGGATGTTGCGTTTCGCGCTGAGTAAAATCATAACCCCTTACCTTTTAAAACTCTTCCCATTCATCACTACCGGCCAACTGTAACTGGGGTTTCGCTCTGACCGGTATTGAACGTTTACTGACTGCCTGCGTTACCCGGACAGGCGCTTGAAAACCCTGTGCGCCGCTATCGACCGTAAAACGCCCTACGCTAACCGACAAGCTTTGCGCTTGTTCTTCCAGCGATTCCGCAGCAGCGGCGGCCTCCTCTACCAAGGCGGCATTCTGCTGGGTCACTTCATCCATTTGACCGATCGCCTGATTGACCTGTTCAATGCCGGAAGTTTGTTCAATAGAGGCGCCCCTGATCTCAGACATAATAGCGGTAACGCCGCGAATGGCGCTAACAATTTCTTCCATGGTTAAGCCCGCTTGGGCAACCAGTTTGGTGCCATCCCCAACTTTTTCTACCGAATCGCCGATCAGGTTTTTTATTTCTCCTGCGGCGGCAGCGGCACGTTGTGCCAGATTGCGAACTTCCCCGGCCACCACGGCGAATCCCCGGCCCTGCTCCCCGGCGCGAGCCGCTTCCACCGCCGCGTTAAGGGCAAGAATGTTAGTTTGGAAAGCAATACCGTCAATCACCGAGATAATATCCACGATCTTGCGCGAGGATTCATTAATGTCTTCCATGGTCGTTACCACCCGCTCGACCACCGCGACGCCCTTACCGGCAATATCCGTCGCACCGACCGCAAGCTGGTTGGCATGACTGGCATTTGCGGTATTTTGCTGCACGGTAGAGGTGAGCTCTTCCATGCTGGCCGCAGTTTGCTCCAGGCTGGCGGCCTGCTCTTCGGTACGATGCGACAAATCATTGTTACCCGCAGCGATTTCCTTGGCCACCGTACTGAGGGTATCGGTGGAAACTTTGATTTCACCGATCAGCGCCTTGAGATTTTCAACCGAGCCGTTCACGCCGGTTTTCATTGCGCCGAAAGAGCCGGGATAATCCCTGTCGATGGTTTGAGTCAGGTCGCCCTTGGCTAGCGCATTAGCGACGCGCACCACGTCGTTAATGCCGGTTTCGGTGACATTGGAAAGCTGATTGAGCAATTCGGACAGGGTCTTGCTATACCCGGCCTTCCCGTCCACGTCTATCTTCTTACTGAAGTCGCCACGGTTGGCCGCCTCGACAAGCCCCTGGATTTCGCCGACAATCCCAATCAGCGAGTCGACTGTGGTATTGACGCCGACTTTTACCTGATTGTAAACGCCTGAATAGTCCCTGCCGATCTTCTGGCTAAGATCTCCTTGAGCCAAAGCGCCGGCCACGCGGATAGTGTCCTTAAACAGGTTGTCGGCAATGGTATTAGTGCTGTTTAAGCGGTTGAGCAATTCGGACAGGGTTTGGGTATAACCGGCCTTGCCGTTCATGTCCATCGCTTTACTGAAGTCGCCTTGCACCGCCGCTTCTACAACGCCCTGAATCTCAGCAATGATGGAGCGCAGGCTGTCGTGCATGGTTTTCATTGAGTACAGCAGGCTGCTGTTATCGCCAGGCTTGAGTATCAGATCCGTAGACAGGTCGCCGCCTGCGATCTTGTTCAACGCCGTAGCGGCCTCATCCGGTTCACCGCCCAGTTGTTTGAGCAGGGTACGGGCGATGCTAAAGGCCAATACGGTCGACAGGATTATCGCTAGAACGCCTGCCGCCCCCAGCATCCGCTGGGTCATCGATACCAGCCCGGAAAAATCGCCCGTTGCAGCCTGAACATTACTTTCCGTCAGTTGAAAGAATTGCGCTAAAGCCTCGGCAAGGGCTTTGTCGGCCCCCTTTACGGCATTATCGAGTTCGGTAATTCCGGTTTGCCGGGATTTCAAATCAACCAGTTTTGACATCCCTTCGCGGTAGCTCCGAGTGCCGTCTTTGATGACAGCGAGCAAACGCTCCTCCTCAGCCGAAACAGATCCCGTGGCATGGTATATCTGCTCGATTTTATCCAGTGCGTCCATGTCCTGCATAAATTTGACGTTGTAATCGCCGCCCCGCAGGATATAGTTCTTGAAGTGGTGTACGCCATTGCCCAGATTGATGTATCCGTTCATCACGGCGTTTTTTTTCACCAGGGTGATTTTCTCGAAATCCTGCCATCGGCTTTCAACCGCGGCCAATCGTTGCCATGCTATCAGTCCGACAACGACCATCAGCATAGTGATTACGCCAAACCCAACACCCAAACGGGCTCCCACTTTCATACCCCATCTCCTCAAAGTTTCAATTCAAAAATTAACTTGCGGCTTCGACCCAATCCATGTCGCGAGCCGAGCCATCCCCCCGATAACGCAAATTCCTAAAACGCCGAATCAGTTGATTTTATTAGCGCGGAGCGGGGGTGCGCGTCCCTTGCAGCAATAAAAAAGCCGGGCAATCGGCCACGGCTTAGTATAAATAGCGATTATTAC
>JBAQYH010000675.1:0-1641 GCA_049299935.1 Methylobacter sp.
GCTATATGTCGGTGCGCAGCAAACCCAGCCAAATGCAAGTCGCAGAGGCAGCCGACGCCTACCGGAAATTTCGCGAAGGCAATGCGGGTAATTTAAAAATACAGAATGGGAAAATCGTCAAAAACACATTGCTGGGGAGATTTCCATCCATAGGCAACATCAGCATCAAAGCCCGTTTGTTGATGGTTATCGCTATCATGTCCGTGTTGTTGCTGATTGTCGGCGGTATGGGGCTTTTCGGCATGAGCAAAGGCAGCGAAAGTCTGCAAATTGTGCATAATCATCACATGCTGCCCTCAAACCAGATTTTCCAGGTTCAGAAACTGCTGCTGACTAACCGGTTGCGTATTACCGCCAGCCTGTTCAACCCGGCTCCCGAGTTGATTAAAAAGAATACTGCCGAAGTGGAGCAAAACATCGCAGTCATCACCAAGGTTTTGAATGCATACCTTGAAAGCTCGATGAGTCCGCATGAGAAAAACCAGGCGGATAAGTTCGCAATCGACAAAAACAGTTTTGTAACGGAAGGTTTGCAACCGGCCATTGCTGCATTACGCAGCAATGATATTGCTCTTGCCAATAAGATTATTGAGGATAAGGTTGCTCCTCTTTACGAATTGGTTAATGAAGATGCCCAGAAGTTATTGCAATTGCAGGTCGACAATACCCGGGAGGAATTAGAGGCTAGTCAAACGCGTTATTACAATACCCGGGAGATCGCCACCATCTTGATTTCCTCAGGCATTTTACTGGCTCTGTGGCTGAGTTTATCCCTGTTGCGCTCTATCGTGCGTCCGCTTAATGCGACCATTAGCCATTTTGGCCAAATCGCTCAAGGTAATTATCATGATGCCATCGAGATTAAACGCGTAGACGAAATCGGCAAGGTGATGGCGGCTCTCAAGGCTATGCAGATCAAGCTGGGTTTTGACGTCGCAGAAGCTAAGCGTATTGCCGACGAACACCTGCGCATTAAGATTGCGCTGGACAACGTCAGCACCGGCGTGATGATTGCAGATAACGACCGCAACATTATTTACGCCAATAAATCAGTGGTTAACATGTTCGGCAAAGCCGAAGCCGACATCCGCAAGCTGTTACCGGGTTTCTCAATTGCCGGCTTGGTGGGTACCAATATTGATAGCTTTCACAAGATTCCCTCGCATCAGGCGCAGTTACTTGCCGATTCAACCAGCTTCAGCACTGCCAGTTTCGAGTTGGGCGAACATTCTATGGTGGTTACTGCCAGCCCTGTCGTCAACTCGCAAGGCAAGCGTATGGGGTCGGTAGCGGAATGGCTGGATCGCACGGCCGAAGTTATGGTGGAAAAAGAAGTGGCCGTTATTTTGGTTGCCGCTGTTATGGGTGACTTCACCCAGCGCATTGTGATGCAGGGCAAGACAGGCTTTTACCGTGAGTTGAGCGAGTCGATCAATCAGCTTATGCAAACCAGCGAAAGCGGCCTCAATGAAGCGGTGCGGGTATTCAATGCGTTGTCCCATGGCAAACTGACCGAAAAGATTGTCAATCATTATTCAGGTACCTTTGGGCAACTTAAGGAAGATGCCAATTCCACGGTGGATGACCTCAATAATATTATCGGTCAAATCAAGGATGTCGCTGAATCAATCCATACTGCGG
>JBAQYH010000676.1:0-2825 GCA_049299935.1 Methylobacter sp.
TAGGGGCGGGCATCGAACAAGCGGTGGTCTCCGGTATTGAACCAGAGTTCCAGGGAATAATCTTCGCGAGGTATTACACGAATAACTGCTTCCATGACTGCGCCTAACGTAAAGGATCAATAGGAAACGGGGCTTGGCCATTAACGGCCAGATCCCAGTCCGCAAGCAAGGATTCGCGGTGAATTTCAATCCATGCCTGAACCAATCGTGTTTTTGCCATAGGAATGCCCCCGCTTAAGATTTCGCCATCGGTGATAGAAAATGAAGCTTCCTGACCTTGGTATTTTGCATGGATATGAGGCAGTTTGTGCGGCATCATCATAGAGGTAAAGACAAATGACGATGCCGTCAAACATGCTAATGGTAGGCATAGAGTGTACTCGGTAAGTTTGGACCACGAAGAGCTTATTAACTTGGCAGGTAATTCAAAAACCGGAGGCAAGTTAAAAAACTGAACTAATTGCACGACTTTCTCTGAATTAAGTGCAACTATTTATTCCATTGACGGAATATTCTTTCAAGGTTACATTGATTATATAAGTTGGGATATAGAATACACCGATGAATTCGGAATGTGGTGGAACAGTTTGTCTGAAGACGAGCAAGTATCATTAGCCGCATCCGTTCAGCTTCTGGAAGAACGCGGCCCGACTTTGGGTTTTCCTCACAGTAGCGGCATCAACGGTTCGAAACACAGTCATATGCGAGGGCTTCGCACTCAGCATGATGGCAGGCCGTTGCGTACGTTGTATGAGCTCGACCCCAGACGCAGTGCGATTTTGCCGATCGGGGGCGACAAGACGGGGGACAACCGATGGTAGGATTCCCATTGCCGACCGACTCTACGACGAACACTTGCTGCAACTTAAAAATGAAGGGCTAATCTAATGGCTAATAAATTTTCCGATCTTCGCGCACAAATGTCGCCCGAGCCACTCGCGCGGGCCGAAGCCAAGGCCCAAGCATGGTTGGCCGAGATGCCGCTCAATGAATTGCGGCAAGCACGCGGGCTGTCGCAAAAGATGCTGGCTGAGGTTCTGCACGTTCAACAACCGGCAATTGCCAAGATCGAAAAACGCACCGACATGTATATTTCCACTCTGCGCAGTCACATCGAGGCCATGGGCGGCGAGTTGGAGGTCGTGGCCCGCTTCCCGGACGGGGCGGTCAAGATCAGAAATTTTTCCGACGTATAAATATTCGCTAAATAATAATAAACAACAGGAACAAAGCCTTATGTCCACATGGTTAGACTCATCCTTTTTATCGAAAGACAGAATTATCGCCAAACCCGGTTTTAACCGCTGGCTGGTCGCTCCGGCGGCGCTGGCGGTGCATTTGTGTATCGGCCAAGTTTACGCATTCAGCGTTTTTAATCTGCCGTTGACCAAGGTGCTGGGCGTGACGCAATCACTGCCCGAAGACTGGAAGTTGACGACTTTGGGTTGGATATTCAGTTTGGCTATCGTGTTTTTAGGATTGTCGGCCGCATTCGCCGGGAAGTGGCTGGAGAAAGTCGGGCCGCGCGTCACGATGTTTTGTTCGGCGCTGTGCTTTAGCGGCGGTTTTTTTATTGCGGCGCTTGGCGTTGAGTTGCATGCTATCTGGCTGCTGTATTTGGGCTACGGCGTGTTGGGCGGCATCGGTTTGGGGCTGGGCTATGTGTCGCCGGTTTCGACGCTGATCAAATGGTTTCCCGACCGGCGCGGCATGGCGACCGGCCTTGCCATCATGGGTTTTGGCGGCGGTGCGATGATCGGTGCGCCGTTAGGCGTGTTTTTAATGAAGCATTTTGCGTCGCCGGCATCGGTCGGCGTTGCCGAGACTTTTATGACCATGGGCTGTATTTACCTGGTTTTCATGATGATCGGCGCGTTCAGTATCCGTTTGCCGGAAGAGGGCTGGCTGCCGGCCAATTTTCAGCCGGACACGCGCAGAAGCAAGTTGATAACCGACAAGCATGTGCATGTCGAACAGGTGCTTAAAACGCCGCAGTTCTATTTGTTGTGGCTGGTGTTATGCCTGAATGTGACGGCCGGAATCGGTGTGCTCGGACAGGCTTCGGCGATGAGCCAGGAGATGTTTAAGGACCAGATTACGCCCGAAAAGGCCGCCGCGTTTGTCGGCATGCTGAGTTTCTTCAACATGGGCGGGCGTTTTTTCTGGTCCACGCTGTCCGATTACCTGGGCCGGAAAAGCACGTATTTCACCTTTTTCATGCTGGGCTGCGTACTGTATTCGATCGTGCCGTATACCGGACGCATGAATAATGTGCTGCTGTTCATGGGCTGTTACGCGGTGATTATGAGCATGTACGGCGGCGGTTTCTCGACAATACCGGCTTATCTGGCCGATATTTTCGGCACCAAGTACGTCGGTGCAATTCATGGCCGGTTATTGACAGCTTGGGCCACGGCGGGCGTTGCCGGGCCGGTGCTGGTTAATTATCTCAGGGAAAGCCAGATCGCGCAGGGCGTGCCCAAAGCCGATGCCTATAACATGACCATGCAGATCATGGCCGGATTATTGGTGGTGGGATTTTTTTGTAATTTGGCTATTAAGGCAGTCGATGAAAAACATCATCTCAAACATGATGAAGTGGATGATGACTATGACGCGGCGTAACAGTTGACAGGATCAAAGCCGTTTAGTCATTGAAGTTTAGATTCGCTTCGCGCTCTAACGTGTTAAGTTGCATTAAGTTTTACGCAATAAGTTAAGGTGTAATAAAATATTGGTCTACTTGGATGCATATAGGCATAGACAAATTGACCGTCAAACCGCTTGAACTAAATGAGAATGAGCGCACTCTTCTGGATACAATC